>DATCLI010000334.1:0-5046 GCA_036563955.1 Clostridia bacterium
GAGACCATAACGCCCAGGTTTACTACATTAAAACCCGCCTCGGTAAAAGCGCGTTCGAGTATTTTATTGCCTACGGAATGGACATCAGCGCCGATAACTCCCATGACCAGCGTCTTTTTACCCATAATCCCTCAACCTCTTAGACCGTATTATATTCAGAAAGACTCATGCTCTGTCCTTGCAATTATCTCATTCTGAAGATCGGTGTTCAGATTGCAGAAATAGTCGCTGTAGCCGGCAACCCTGACAATTAGGTTCCTGTGCTTTTCAGGATTTTTCTGCGCATCGATCAGTGTTTCCCTGTCTATAACATTGAATTGGATATGGTGCCCATCCAATTTGAAATAAGTACGTATAAGGTTCATAACCGCCGCTATCCCGTTTTCATCCCGTAAAAGCCCCGGCGTAAACTTCATATTGAGCAGCGTGCCGCCGGTTCTTAGATGATCCATTTTTGAGGCTGATTTTACAACCGCAGTCGGGCCTTCACGGTCCGACCCCTGCACGGGAGATATGCCTTCCGAAAGCGGATAGCCTTTCAGCCTGCCGTCCGGCGTCGCACCTGTTACCGAACCAAAATATACATGGCAGGTCGTGGGCAGCATGTCTATTCTGTAAAAACCGCCCTTCATATTCTTTCTTCCGTTTACTTCGTTGTAATACATATTAAAGACTTCCCGCATAATATCGTCGGCATAGGGATCATCGTTGCCGTATTTAGGAGTTTTATTTAAAAACAGGTTCCGGATATCATTTAAGCCTTCGAAATTGCGTTCAAGCGCATTCATCAGTTCATTCATCGTCATTGTCTTTTTATCAAACACGTGGTATTTAATTGAGGCGAGACAGTCGGTTACCGACCCTATCCCAACACCCTGTATATACGTAGTGTTATATCTTGCGCCCCCCGCGTTATAGTCCTTGCCCCTGCTTATGCAGTCGCTGATCACAATTGAAAGGAAAGGCGACGGCATAAGATTCGCGTAAAGTTTCTCAATCACATGGTTGCCTTTTATCTTTATATCAATAAAATAACGCATCTGTTTTTTGTATGCTTCCATGAGCTGCTCAAAGGATGTAAATGCTGAAACGTCTCCTGTTTCAATACCGATTTTTTTGCCGGTCATCGGATCAGTTCCGTTGTGCATTGTTATTTCGAGCACTTTAACAAGATTAAAATACCCGGTCAGTATATAACTCTCCTTGCCGAATGCCCCGGCCTCAACGCATCCGCTCGTTCCTCCGCATCTGGCATCTTCTATCGATTTACCCTGTCTCAGCAGTTCCTCTACAACCGCGTCCGCGTTAAAAACGGAAGGCTGTCCCCATCCTTTTTTGATAACTTCCACAGCCCGTCTTAAAAACCTGTCCGGGCTTTTTCTGCTAAGCTGTATGTTCGAGCTTGGCTGCAGCAGGCGCATTTCATCAATAACATCAAGCAGAAGATATGATACCTCGTTTACGCCGTCGGCGCCGTCTATTTTCAGCCCGCCTACATTAATGTTGGCAAAGTCGGTATACGTACCGCTTTCCTGAAGCGTTACTCCTACCTTCGGCGGCGCGTCCTGGTTGTTGAATTTAACCCAGAAGCACTGTAAAAGTTCTCTTGCAAATTCATGATTCAGCGTGCCTTCATCAATCTCTTTTTTATAGAACGGGTACAAATGCTGGTCAAGCCTTCCCGGGTTAAAAGAATCCCACGTGTTAAGCTCCGAAATAACACCTATATGCACAAACCAATAAACCTGCAGCGCTTCCCAGAAAGTGCGCGGCGCATGGGCAGGCACTCTTTTTGTTATTTCGGCGATTTTTAAAAGCTCCTGTTTTCTTTCGGGGTCCGTTTCCGACGCCGCTTTTTCCACTGCTTTTTCGGAATAACGCTCCGCAAGCCGGATTATCGCCTGGGCGCAGATACGCATTGCTTTAAGCTGCTGCTCTTTTTCAAACGCTTCTTCATCATTTAAATAATCAAGATTGCGAAGGCTTTCGTTAATATCATCAATAAAGTCGAGGAATCCTTTTTTGTATATCTTGTCATCGGCCACCGTGTGTCCCGGTGCACGCTGTTCCATGAATTCGGTAAATATGCCCGCTTCGTATGCGTTTTTCCACTCTTGCGTCATATTCGAAAAGATAAGGTCGCGCATCGTCCGCCCTTCCCAATACGGACGGATTTCACGCGCGTAATACTCTTTCATTTCACTGCTTACTTTAAAGGATATTTTTTCACGGTCATTTATAATGTTCAGATCTTCCCCGGTATGGCAGCATAACTCCGGGTAAGTAGGCACGGCATGCGGTTTCGGTCCTCTTTCGCCTACTATCAGTTCGCCGTCCTGTATATCTATTGCCTTATTCTCCATTATATTTTTAAAAACGAGCGCACGCAGCACGGGCGCCGATACCTTTCCCGAATATTTTTTATATGTTTCCGTCACAATCCTGGCTCTTTCATCAGTCAGGTACGGTTCGGTGCTGAGGCTTTCGCTTCTTAATTTTCGAACCCTGTCATTCATTCAGATCTACCCCCGACACTTGCAATTAGCATTTTGCGATGTTATATACTTTGAGTTCCGCTGTACAATATATTGCCAGTACGTATTAAAGCTTGTCACTATATATTGCACAACGGATTCTTATTAAGGTTACATCGTAAATGCCTTTACAATAAAGTTATTTCTTTTTAATATTTCCACTGCCTTGTTAAGCTTGCTTTCATCCGGACTTTTCAAGCCCGGCAGCCTGTAATCAAGGCAAAGCTTCTCGTATTTATACTCGCCAATACTATGATACGGCAAAATATCAATAAGCTTAATATTTGTCTCTTTCAGGAATTCACACGTTTTTTCGATATTCTCTTCATCGTCGTTTATACCCGGTATAAACGGTATCCTGACGCATATATTACTATGTACCGCGGCAAGCTTCTTAAGGTTTTCCAAAATGAGTTTATTGGATACTCCTATATACCGACTGTGCTTTTCATCATCAATAAGCTTCAAATCATATAGGAACATATCCGTATGCTTTGAAGCTTCATAAAGACTTTCCCATGATGTATACCCGGAGGTTTCAACCGCGGTATGAATGCCTTTTTTCCTGCATTCCGAAAGCAGGGAATACAGAAAATCAAACTGCATAAAAGGTTCCCCGCCTGTAAAAGTAACGCCGCCTCCGGACTGCTCGTAAAAGGGAAAATCCTTTTCTACTTCTTTAATTACCTGGTTTACCGTCATTTCCTGCCCTATTGTTTCCCGCGCGCCTGTGGGGCAGATATCATCACAACGGCCGCATTTTATACACTTTTCCTTATGAAAAACCGGCTCGGGCATTAATTTTTTGCCTTCGGGATTGTGACACCACCAGCAATCGAGCGGACACCCCTTTAAAAATACCGCGGTGCGTATGCCCGGGCCGTCATGTATTGAATATTTCTGAATTCTGAATATAATGCCTTTTTCCATCCAAACACCGTTATAGTCTTTCCGTAATCGATTTAGCCTGTGTAAACAAGAGCAAATAGTCGGCTCCTCCCGCCTTTGAATCCGTTCCGGACATATTGAAGCCTCCGAAAGGCTGCACCCCGACCAGCGCTCCGGTGCATTTCCTGTTGAAATACAGATTTCCGACATGGAACTCGCGTTTTGCTTTTTCAATCTTCGTCCTGTTTTTCGTGTAAACCGCGCCTGTCAGACCGTATTCCGTATTGTTGGCTATTTTTAACGCATCGTCAAAATCCTTAGCTTTTATTAACGCAAGCACAGGCCCGAATATTTCTTCCTGGGAGACTACGGCATCCGGTTCTACATCGGCGAATACCGTCGGCTGTATGAAATAACCTTTTTCAGGCAGCGTACCTCCTCCTGTTACAAGCCTGCCTTCCTTTCTTCCTGTCTCGATATACTTCTGTATTTTTTCGTATGCCGCTTCATCAATTACAGGGCCGACGTTCACTCCCGGTATCCTTGCCGCACCGATTTTCAGCTTTTCCGTTCTTTCTTTTATCATATCCACCATTTGATCATACACATCTTCTACAATAACAGCCCTCGAGCAGGCGGAGCACTTCTGCCCCTGAAACCCGAACGCGGATATGATAATGCCGTCCGCGGCATCTTTAAGGCATGCTTCATTATCAACTATAATAGTATCCTTGCCTCCCATTTCAAGTACGACCCTTTTTATCCACTTCTGCCCGGGAGGTACCTCGCCGGCCAGTTTGCTTATCCTGAGTCCTATTTCCTTCGAGCCTGTAAAGTTAATAAACCTTACGAGAGGATGCTCTACAAGATAATCGCCGATTAACCCGCCGGAACCCGGAAGATAGTTAACAACGCCTTTCGGCAGTCCGGCCTCTTCAAGGATTTCCATTAATTTTGCGGCAACGACTACCGTATTGCTGGCAGGCTTCATAACCACCGTGTTTCCTGATACAACCGCTGCGGAAGTCATCCCGGTAAGTATTGCCAGAGGGAAATTCCATGGGGCAATAACAACGCCGACTCCAAGCGGAATATAAATGCACTCGTTTGTCTCTCCCGGATAGGGATATACTTTCATGCCTTTATCGAGCTCAAGAGCCTGCCTTCCGTAGTACTCAAGAAAGTCTATCGCTTCCGCCGTGTCGGCGTCGGCCTCCTGGAAGTTCTTTCCCGCCTCTTCCACCATCCATGCGGATAACTCGAATTTGCGCCTTCTTAAAATTGCCGCCGCTTTGAAAAGGTATCCCGCCCTTTCCCGGGCGCTCACGTTTTTCCAGCTTTCGAACGTTTTTGCCGCGTACTGTATTGCCTTTTCGGCCTGTTCAATCGCGGCGGATGCGGCTGTCCCTATTACTTCATCATAATTTGACGGGTTTATCGACTTAATAACCTTTTCCGAATTGTACCTTTCCCCTCCGATAATAAGAGGGTAGTGTGCGCCCTTATTGCTGTCAACAATTTTAAGGGCTTCCCGCATCAAATTAAGGTTCTCCTGTCTTGAAAAATCTACGCACGGTTCGTTTTTGTACTCCGAAAGCATATTTTCACCCCCATGAAATAATAT
>DATCLI010000335.1:0-2186 GCA_036563955.1 Clostridia bacterium
GTATACGGCATATGATCTTGTCAAGGCGTTAAAGGAAAATATAAAGGTGCCTATACAGGTTCATACGCACTATACGAGCGGGGTTGCGTCAATGACTTACCTGAAAGCGATAGAAGCCGGATGCGATATTGTGGACTGCGCTATTTCACCGCTTGCGATGGGGACTTCGCAGCCGCCTGTCGAGCCGCTAGTGGCTACTTTTCAGGGGACTCCGTACGATACCGGTTTAGATTTGAATTTGTTATCTGAAATTGCGGATTATTTCCGCCCGCTGCGTGAAGAATTCATTGCTTCAGGGCTTTTAAATCCAAAGGTGTTGGGTGTGGATATAAATACGCTGCTTTACCAGGTTCCGGGAGGAATGCTGTCAAATCTTGTTTCCCAGCTTAAGCAGGCGGGCAAGGAAGATAAATACATGGAAGTGCTCAAAGAAGTGCCGAAGGTAAGAGAAGAGCTTGGTTATCCGCCGCTCGTTACGCCGACGAGTCAGATTGTCGGAACACAGGCGGTTATGAATGTAATCGCGGGCGAAAGGTATAAGATGGTGCCGAAAGAAACAAAAGCGCTCGTAAAGGGTGAATACGGAAAGACCCCTGCGCCTATAAAAGACGAAATTGTAAAGATGACAATAGGCGACGAAGAACGTATAACATGCCGGCCTGCCGATTTAATTAAACCTGAGCTTGATAATATTAGAAATGAAATGAAAGAATACCTTGAGCAGGATGAGGATGTGCTTTCATACGCGCTTTTCCCGCAGGTCGCGAAAAAGTTTTTTGAATTCAGGAAAGCGCAGAAATACAAAATTGACCCGGATATGGTCAACTATGAAGAAATGGTGCATCCGATATAGTGATAGCGAGGGGGGGTTAAGAATCAGAATTCCCCCTCTTTTTGTTTTATCGAAAGTTTTTATTTGACACAGTCCGGAATGGAAGGAGACATGGTATGATAAGTTTTGATTACACAAATACCAAAGGTTTTATAAGCGAGCATGAAATTGATTATTTTCTTCCTCATGTTGAAAAGGCGCATGAATTTTTGCACGAAAAATCCGGCCCTGGAAACAGCTTTACCGACTGGGTCAGCCTTCCGGTTGATTATGACAGGGAAGAGTTTTCCCGAATAAAAATTGCTGCCGATAAAATAAGAAGCAATTCCGATGCTTTTATCGTTATCGGAATAGGCGGTTCATATCTCGGCGCAAGAGCCGCGATTGAGGCCCTAAACCATTCTTTTTACAATCAGCTTCCCGGCTCAAAAAGGAACGGTCCGCAAATATATTTTGCGGGAAACAACATCAGCTCCGATTATGCTGCGGATTTACTCGACATTGTGGACGGAAAGGATATTTCCGTAAATGTTATATCAAAATCAGGCACGACAACGGAACCTGCGATCGCTTTCAGAATATTTAAAGAGTATATGGAAAAAAAGTACGGCGCCGATGAAGCGAGAAAGCGCATTTACGCGACAACCGACAAGAGTAGGGGGGCGTTAAGGGCTGTCGCCCTTTCGGAGGGTTATGAAACTTTTGTAATTCCTGACGGAGTCGGCGGCCGTTTTTCCGTTCTGTCCGCGGTCGGCCTGCTTCCCATCGCCGTGGCCGGGATCAGCATCGATCAGTTAATGGAAGGAGCGGCGGAAGGTTACAGGCTCTACAGCAAACCATTACCCGAGAATCCTTCGTATCAGTATGCCGCGTTGAGAAACGCTTTGTACAGGAAAATGAAGACAATTGAAATAATGGTAAATTTCGAACCATGTTTACATTATTTTACCGAATGGTGGAAGCAGCTGTACGGTGAAAGCGAAGGAAAAGACGGCAAAGGCATTTTTCCTGCAGGTGTTGATTTTACTACAGATCTGCATTCGATGGGCCAATATGTTCAGGATGGTATTCGTAATTTATTTGAAACAGTGCTTAACATTGATACCGCCCGCAGGGATATAACAGTTAGAGAAGATAAGGAAAATGCCGACGGATTGAACTATCTTGCCGGGAAAAATCTCAATGAAATAAACAGAAAAGCGATGGAAGGCACGATTATGGCACATGTTGACGGAAACGTGCCTGTTACGGTTATAAATATTCCCGAAATGACGGCTTACTATTTCGGCCAGCTTGTTTATTTCTTTGAAAAGGCATGCGGAATAAGCGGCTATCTTCTCGGGGTAAACCCGTT
>DATCLI010000336.1:0-3117 GCA_036563955.1 Clostridia bacterium
GGTTACAACACGGCAATATATTAATACAATTACGTGACAGGTGGCAGAAGGAAATTAAAGAATCGGTTTTTCCCGATCTGACAAAATACTGCGAATTGGCGGAATCGTGCTGCGCGTTCTTTGCATCTTCTCCTGATTTCAGCCACACTTCACCCGACTGGGAAAGACTTTTAAAAATGGGTCCTTCCGGGTTATTGGATAATATAAGAGATACACGTAAGAAAAAAAGCGATGCAGGCTGCCTAAGTGAAAGCGAAAAAGATTTTTATGATTCTGCTGAAATAGTCTATATGGCAGTACTGCACTTCATAAACAGACTTGCCGATTGTGTCGAAAAGATGGCATCTATGCACGCGGAGGAGCAGGAACGCATGCGTATGTCTGCAAAATGCCTTAGAAATATAGCTAAAAATCCTCCGGGTAACCTGTATGAAGCTTTGCAATTATCGTATATATTTCATGAATTAATGGAAATGGAAGGCGAATTAGTCCGCTCAATGGGAGGCTTTGACAGGCTGTACTACAGTTATTATATTAATGATATTGAGCGCGGTATTTTTACGAAAGAACAGGTAAAAGAGCTCATAAAATTTTTTTATGTAAAATTTTTTGCTAAAACTGATGGTAAGTTTTATGGCAAAAATATCTTTTTTGGCGGGGTCGATTCTAACGGATTGGATGTTGTTAATTCATTGTCCTATCTCGCTTTGGAAGCTTATGAAGAGTTGAATTTGGTTGATCCCAAGCTTTCTATAAGGGTTCACGAAAAATCACCGCTGACATTTCTTGAAGTGGTTTTAAACTGCATATGCCGCGGAAGAAACAGTATTGTATTTGTGAATGATGACGTTGTTATTCCCGCACTTGTAAAACGGGGAATTCCTTTGGAAGAAGCCCGGATTTATACGGTGATCGGTTGTTACGAGCCGGCCATTATGGGGAAGGAATTATCATGCTCTGCCGCAATCTATGTAAATATTGCAAAGGCAGTAGAACTGGCGATATTTAATGGTAAGGATCCACTGACCGGAAGACAGATAGGTCCATACACAGGTGAGTGTAGTACATTTTCGTCATTTGATGATTATTTTCAGGCTTTTAAAGAACAGTTAAAACATATGTTGGAGGCTGCAATGGACGCTACTGCGTCTTATGAAGCTTACTGGCCGCAGATGAATACATCCCCGTTACTTTCAGGCACTATGTTGGAATGTGTTGAAAATGGACGCGACATATCTGCGGGCGGTGCCAAATATAATAACACAGGTTGCTGCTGTGCATGTTTTGCCAGTGCGATAGATTCCCTGATAGCAGTTCGTAAACTTGTGTTTGAAGAAAAAGTGTTTACAATGGAAAAGCTTGCAGAGGTTCTGAAAGACAATTGGAAAGGCTATGAATTACAACGACTGAAGGTATTACACAATGGCGCAAAATGGGGAAACGATTTGCCGGAACCTGATAATATGGGTTGTATTACAGCTAAATACATGGCTGATATCATAAACGGAAGGCCTAACGGACGCGGCGGACGTTATATTGCGGCTTTGTTTTCTATTGATTTCAATCATAAATTTGGTTCGGCAACGGGTGCTTTACCAGATGGAAGAAGGGCAGGAGAACCTCTTTCAAAGAATCTGTGTGCTGTTACAGGCATGGATCGTGAAGGAGTCACTGCGTTAATCAAATCAGTAACAAAGTTGGATTTTTCCATTTTCCCGGATGGTTCGGTACTTGATGTAATGCTCCACCCGTCAGCAGTAAAGGGAGAAAGCGGAATAGACGCACTGATTGGACTGATACAAACATATTTTGCTCGCGGTGGTGCGGCAATTCAATTTAACATATTTGATAGCAAAGAATTACGCGAAGCACAGAAACATCCGGAAAAATATTCGAATCTTCAGGTGCGGGTGTGCGGATGGAATGCATACTTTGTTAACCTCAGCGTGGCAGAACAGAATGAAATTATCAAGCAAGCCGAAGGACTTGTTTAAAACAGGGGATAGTAGGGATCAATACCGCTATTGACACATGCGGTGCGGTTGAATGGGAAGCATTTGAAGCGGTTATCCCAT
The DNA here is from genome assembly GCA_036563955.1 of Clostridia bacterium. Lineage (GTDB taxonomy): Bacteria > Bacillota > Clostridia > DSM-8532 > DSM-8532 > DTU069. The sequence continues at coordinate 2,076 of DATCLI010000336.1, forward strand.
ATACGGATCTTTTTTTATATGATATCAAACATATGAATGCCGACATACATAAAAAAATGACTGGAATGGAAAATAATAAAATACTTGGTAATCTGCTGAATTTATCAAAAAGAGGCTCCGCCGCAGAGATAAGGATCCCACTCATTCCCGGAATTAACAGCGATAGAATAGCTTTGAATGAGATAGGCTCTTTCCTGAGCAAAATTCCAGGCATTACCGCAATCCGTTTACTTCCGTATCATTCTTTTGCCGGCTCGAAGTATGCTTCACTCGGAAAACATGATGAAATGCTCCTTCTGAATAAACCGTCCGATGAGTTACTGCATGACGCTCAAGAGTGTTTAAAAAGATATGGACTTAAAGTTTATATTGAATGAAAAATGATATTCCCTGTTATATTCATGCATAATTCAGGGAATACGTTTTTGATAAAAACAAAAAATAATAGGAGGGGACTATGAAAAACAGATGCTTATTGCTGGATGCACAGCACCGTATGAAGATCATTGAGAGAGAGATACCTCGTGCACAAAAAGGAGAGGTAGTTGTAAAAATAGCAGCCAATGGAATTTGCGGATCTGATGTACATTTTTTTAAAGAGGGTAAACTGGGCAACTTTGTCGTTACTGAGCCGTATATTCCCGGCCATGAAGCAAGCGGTACCGTATTTGAGGTGGGTGAGGGAGTTAAGGATTTCGGCATTGGAGACAGAGTTGTTATTGAACCCGGAATTCCCTGCGGTTTTTGTAAGTACTGTAAAAGCGGACGTTACAACCTATGCGGGAAAGTGAAGTTTTTATCGGCGCCTCCAATAGATGGCACTTTCTGCGATTATGTTTCCGTAGATGCCAATTTTTTGTTTAAAATTCCGGACCATCTTGATTTGGAGAGTGCCGCTTTGGTAGAACCAACAGCGGTTGCAGTTCATGCCGTAAATCGTGCCGGACGTGTAAGCGGAGCAACCGGTGTCATATTAGGCGCAGGAACCATAGGGTTATTGGTTCAGCAGGCATTTAAATCCAGCGGCGGCGGATATACGATT
>DATCLI010000337.1:0-3124 GCA_036563955.1 Clostridia bacterium
CTATAGCATGCGTGGTACGATCCCGGTTTTCGTTAAAATATGGTACGGTCCATGTTTTTTTTCGATAAATCCCTCGATGATGCTATACTGTTGTAAAGGAGGTTATGAATATGAGGAAAATTACAAAATCAATATTTATTCTGCTTCTTTTATTTGCTGCCGGGATTTGGCTTGCCACCGGTTTATACACGATAAAAGCGGATGGCGGCGAACAGGCGGTAATCACGCGTTTTGGCGAGTTTATCAGGATTGAAACCGAAGCCGGTTTAAAATGGCACATACCGGCTCCTATTGAAAGGGTTGAGATTGTAAAATGCGATGTACTGCGCAGTATGGAGTTCGGATACTCAACGACAAGAGCGGGCAGTTCGGCACAAAAATCCGAATTTGCCGTAAATCCCCGCGAGGCGCTGATGATAACCGGTGATGAAAGCCTCGTAAATACCGAAACGGTGATCCAGTATAAAATTACAAACGTAAAAGATTATCTTTTTAATGTCGAAAACCCGGAAGGTACGCTCAGGAATGCTGCGGAAGCCTCAATCAGAAGGATTGTCGCAAATCATACGATGGATCAGGTTTTAACCGATCAAAAAGATATCGTTCAAAATGAAATTATTCAGGATTTGCAGGAAATCTGCGATTTGTACGGGATCGGCATCCGGATTCATCAGGTAGCGCTTCAGGCGGTGTATGCGCCCACTGAAGTTGAAGAGGCTTTTAACGATGTTATTAAAGCGAGGGAAGACAGGAGCAGGTATATAAATGAAGCGAGAAAATCGAGGAATGAGATTGTCCCCGCCGCGGAAGGAAAGGCCGCGGAAATGCTGAACCAGGCGAATGCATATAAAGAAAAGCGTATTTCGGAAGCCCGCGGAGATGTTGAGAATTTTAAGCAGGTGCTCAATAATTATATGCTTGGAAAGGAAGTAACTCGTACAAGAATGTACCTTGAAACAATGCAGAAAATACTTCCCGGCGCGAAAATATACATAATGGACAGTGACGGCAACACATTGAAATTTCTGCCGATTGACGGTTTGCAGCAATAAAGTTTTTGAAAAGTATAAGGGAGGGTTGGCAATGGATCAGAATTTCGGAGGAATAAACAACTCAAAAGTAATTGATCTTGATAAAGAAAAAACAAAAAAGATAATAAAAAGCATTTTATATATCACAGCGGGAATAGTACTGTTTTTAATTCTGTTCAGTTCATTCACGTTTACCGTTGATGAGCGTGAACAGGTAATAGTTACGCAGTTTGACAGGATTGTAAGAGCCGTGGTTGATGATAAATCGGATCCGTCTTATGATATGTTAAAACAGGATGAAAGATTCAAAAACATAAGGATTGAAGAGAAAAAGGGCTTATGCTTCAAATTGCCGTTTATTCAGAAGACGATATCATACACGAATAAGATTCTTACATATGATACCGATCCGGAAGAAGTGTTTACGCTCGATAAAAAAACAATTGTGCTTGATAATTATGCCGAATGGGAGATAGTAAACCCAATCATCTTTATGCAGAACCTGGGCAGCATATCTTTAGCTCACCAGAGAATTGACGAATACATATACTCAAGGCTTCGCGAAGAGATCGGACGAATTGAAGCAAGCAAGCTTGTTACCGACAAGGATTATGTATCGGAAATGCTTCTCAGGGTCAGGGATTTTGTTAACGATAAATTGGAGGCTCAGGGGATAAAAATAGTAGATGTGAGAATAAAAAGAACGGAATACCCGGAGGCAACATATCAGAACATATTCGAACAAATGAGATCGGAACGCCAGGCGGTAGCCACCGAGTACAGATCCGAAGGAATGAAGGAAGCGCAGAGAATACGTTCGGAAGCCGAAAAGGAAGCTACGATTATTGAAGCGCAGGCATACGAACAGGCTCAAAAGATTCGGGGTGAAGGCGACGCCGAGGCTCTTAAGATTTATGCCGAGGCATATAACAGGGATCCTGAGTTTTATCAGTTTTGGAAAACATTACAGACATACGAAAAAGTGATAGACGCGGATACGACAATTATTATCAGCCCGGATTCTGAGTTTGCCAGGTTTATATACGGCAAAGAATAAAATCAATAATTTACAAAAAGCCTTATTCCCGGTTGTATGCAGCGGACATGCAAAGGCAGGAAAGGGCCCTGTTCACCGTCAACGCTTATTTGAATTTTTTTATCGGACTCAAGCCGGCATTCTCCTGCGCGAAGGTAAATGATATTCCTGTCACCGGATAAACCGCTGGAAACCATCTTTAGTAAAATGTTTACGAGTTCCACCGGTTTTGCGTTTTTAAACAGGAGGATATCAAACAAACCGTCGGATATGTCGGCTTCTTTTAAAAAATTGGAAAATCCTGCAACATTTCTTCCGTTAAGTATAATGAAAAGTATAACGTTTTCTTCTATAACGCAGTTCTCGGTTTTTACCAGGATATTAAATGATTCAATCTGCGGCAGCTCGCCAAGCGCCTTTAAATAATATGCCGCGGGGCCAAGCGCCCTTTTTATCTCATTGTTCGTGTTAAACGATGCACCGGCGAAAACCCCGCCGCCTATGTTTCCGATAAAATAGCGATCATTGTTAATGCATCCGGTATCAACAATCCTCGTTTTTCCCGCAGCGATAACATTTATCCACTCATCCATATTGTCTGTCATTCCAATGCCGCGTGCAAAATCATTGCACGTTCCGCAGGGGAATATGCCCAAAGGGAGATTGATACCGTTTTTCATAAGAAAATTCACCAAATAATTAAGGCTGCCGTCACCGCCGGAGAGAGCGATAAAAGAAAACTTTTCGGATCTAAAAAGCCTTTGGAGATTATCATCGTTATTTACCGCGTCAAACATCCGAAATGGGATAAGAAAAATATTCGACTGCTGAAATTTCTTAATTATATAATCAATCCTGTTCTTAATGCTCTGATCACCGGATTTCGGGTTGTATAGGAAAAGTCCTTTGTCCATTAACAGCACTCCTGTATAACAAACGTAATATTATTTAAGGATGGCTTAGAAACATACAGGGTTATTCTTCCCATATTCCGAATATTAAAATCCTTCTTCCCGTTTAAACACATTGGTTATTCCGCTGTGCCGCACATATCTAA
>DATCLI010000338.1:0-7133 GCA_036563955.1 Clostridia bacterium
ACATTGTTATATATAAAGGGTTTGTTATAAAAGGGTACACCGGAAAATTAAGGTTAAGGGGCCCGCGTGAGCTGCTGCAGATGGCAGTTGACGCAGGGCTTGGAAGCAAAAACAGCCAGGGTTTCGGCTGCGTGAAAATGGTATGAGCACAATTTCTAATAATTCAAGCCTGACCCTGCTGCGGAGTATTAAGCTAAGACAATAAAATCAGATCAATTTGTAAATTTCCTCTTTTTGTAATATAATACGAATAGTCTTATTTTTTGTACAATATCTTTTACTGATTAATCGTCTTTATATTTGCATTACGGTATTTTTGACGGGGAAATAACAGGGCATATCGTTATTACATTGAAAGGGAGCATCTGTATGGATGTTATCCGGGTTGGGATTGATATCGGTTCGATGACAATAAAGATTGCGGCTGTAGATGAGCGGAACCGGTTGATCTTTTCAAAATACACGAGGCATTTTTCCGATATAAGAAGATGTTTGAAATATGTGATTGAAGATGCTTTGAAAGGGCTTGGGGATGTACCCGCGGCCGTATCGGTTACGGGTTCAGGAGGGCTGCTGCTTGCCCGTACGCTTGGGGTAAGTTTTGTCCAAGAGGTTATTGCGCAGATAAAAGCGTTGGAAACATATGCTCCTAAAACCGATGCAGCAATTGAGCTTGGCGGTGAAGACGCAAAGATTGTATACCTTACCGGCGGGCAGGAGCAGCGAATGAATGGTACGTGCGCCGGAGGCACGGGCAGCTTTATCGATCAGATGGCCTCTCTTCTCGGAACGGATGCCGAGGGACTTAATGATCTTGCTGCAAAGGCCGAAACTATTTATCCTATAGCGTCAAGATGCGGCGTGTTTGCTAAAACCGATATCCAGCCGCTGTTGAATGAAGGCGCGAAAAAAGAAGATATCGCAGCCTCGGTGTTCCAGTCGGTGATTGTGCAGACAATCAGCGGTCTTGCATGCGGCCGGCCTATCCGCGGAAATGTTGCCTTTCTTGGCGGCCCGCTTGCGTTTTTGCCGCAGCTGCGGGCGCAGTTCATAAAAACACTCGGGCTGAAGCCCGAACAGGCAATATTTTCGCAGGACATGCATTTGTTTGTTGCCTGCGGTGCCGCGATGCTTGCTCCGACGGATAAAATCTTTTCCTTGGGCAGATTTGTCGAAATACTTGATAAGCCTAAGCTTTCGGAAAAAATGCAGATAAATAAGCTTCGCCCGCTTTTCCAAAATGAGGACGAATACATCGAGTTTAAGCAGCGCCATGAAAAAGAAACGATTCCAAAAGGCAATATCACAACCTACAAAGGAAAGGCTTATCTTGGAATTGATGCCGGTTCCACGACAACAAAAGCTGTTTTAATCGGTGATGACAAATCCATTCTTGAATACTGGTACGGGTCTAATAACGCCGATCCTGTCAAGTGCGCCGTTGATATCCTCACTGATTTATACAGCCGTATCCCTGAAGGGGTTAGTATCGCTTCGGCGGGGGTTACAGGTTATGGGGAAGAGTTGATAAAGGCCGCGCTGCGCGTTGATACAAGCGAAATTGAAACGATAGCGCATTACAGGGCGGCCAGGGAAATAGTGCCTGATGTCGATTTTATACTTGATATCGGCGGGCAGGATATGAAGTGCCTGCATATACGAAACGGTGCGATTGATACGATATTTCTTAACGAAGCATGTTCGTCGGGCTGCGGCTCTTTTCTTGAAACTTTTGCTTCCCAGCTTAATATACCGGTGGAAGAGTTTGCGAATTTGGCTATTAAAGCGAAAAACCCCGTGGATTTAGGGTCGCGGTGCACGGTATTTATGAATTCGCGCATAAAACAGGCTCAAAAAGAAGGAGCGGGGGTTGAAGATATTTCCGCCGGGCTTGCGTATTCGGTCGTGAAAAATGCGCTATACAAGGTAATAAAAATAAGAAATCCGTCCGACATGGGCAAAAAAATTATGGTCCAGGGAGGCACTTTTTTGAATGACGCGGTTCTTCGCACGTTTGAAATTGTATCGGGCAGGGAGTGCATCAGATCGGATATTGCCGGGTTAATGGGCGCGTACGGAATAGCGCTTATTGCCCGTGAACGCTGCAATAGCCTTGTTAGTTCGCTGTTAAGTCCGGAAGAGGTGAAAAACCTCGTAATCCGGAAAAGTTCATACCGCTGTTCGGGCTGCACGAATAACTGCCCGGTAACCGTTAATTTCTTTGACAGCCGGCGGTACATAACGGGCAACCGCTGTGAAAGAGGAGGAAGCGGCGGTATTAAAGCGAAAGAGGTTCCTAATATTTACCGTGAAAAATACAGGCGTTTGTTTGATTACTATGTTCCGCTTGCGCCGGATAAGGCTAAACGCGGAAAGGTCGGCATCCCCCGCGTGCTTAATATGTTCGAGAATTTCCCGTTCTGGTTTACGTTTTTTACAGAGCTCGGCTTCCGCGTGGAATTATCCGCCGAATCAAACAAGATGATATATGTTAAAGGCATGGAATCGATACCAAGCGAATCGGTCTGCTACCCGGCAAAATTATCACACGGGCATATTGTTGATTTGATCGAAAAGGGTGTTAATTTCATTTTTATGCCGTGCATTGAAAAGGAAATGAAGGAGGATCCGGATTCGGATCAATGCTTTAACTGCCCCATAGTTACGGGCTATTCGGAGGTTCTGCGCAATAATGTGGAGCAGCTCCGTTCGGGCGGGGTCCGCTTTATTAATGCTTTTGTTCCGTTCAATAACCGTAAGAAGCTTATTAGGAAGCTTTGCCTGATGCTTGGCGGGCTTGGGATTTCTCCCGAAGAAATACGCCGCGCGGTTTATCTTGCCGGTGAGGAAGACAGAGCCTTTAAACAATATATTCATCAAATGGGGGAAGACACCGTTAAATGGCTTTATGAAAACAATCGAAAAGGGATTGTGCTTGCAGGACGGCCGTATCATATTGATCCTGAAATAAACCACGATATTGCTGATATGATTTCATCGTTCGGTATTGCGGTATTAACTGAGGATTCGGTTGCACATCTGGGTAAGGTGAAACGCCCTCTGCGCGTAAGGGATCAATGGATGTTCCATACGCGTCTGTACAATGCTGCGGATTTTGTAACAAAGGAACCGCGCCTGCAAATGGTACAGCTTAATTCATTCGGGTGCGGAATTGATGCGGTAACGATTGAACAGGTACAGGAAATACTTGAGCCTGCAGGTAAAATACATACCGTTATAAAAATAGATGAGGTAAGCAACCTTGGTGCGGTTAAAATAAGAATACGTTCTTTGCTGGCAGCAATGAATGAGCAAAATCATAGCTATGAACAAAAATATGCTGCGTCCGTACCGACAAAAGTCCGGTTTACAAGAAAAGAAAGAACAACGCACACGATTCTCGCGCCGCAGATGTCTCCAGTCCATTTTGATATCCTTGAGCAGGCTTTTAACTCGGAGGGATACAATGTAGAAATTTTGCCCAGAGTAAATCAACACACAATTGAGGAAGGGTTAAAACATGTCAACAATGATGCGTGCTACCCTTCTATCATTGTGGTAGGCCAATTACTGCAAGCCCTTAAGAGCGGGAAATACGATTTGGACAATACATCGGTTATGATGTTTCAAACAGGAGGAGGCTGCCGGGCGTCAAACTATATCGCATTCATAAGAAGGGCATTGAAAGATGCGGGAATGGAACACATACCCGTAATATCGCTTAATACAATGCGGCTTGAGAAACAGCAGCGGTTTAAGATAACTGCGCGTCTGCTTCACAAGGCGCTCCAGGCTATACTATACGGAGATCTGTTTGTGCGGGTTTTATATGCGACCAGGCCTTACGAGGCTGATAAAGGTTCTGCTGAAATGCTCTACAAAAAATGGTCGCATAGCTGCAAAACCTCGGTATCTGCCGGAAGATGGGCTGATTTTATTAAAAACATAGAGGGTATTGTCCGTGAATTTGACAATCTGCCGCTTTTAAGAATAAAAAAACCGAAGGTTGGAATTGTCGGCGAGATACTTGTTAAGTACCATCCTGAGGCAAACAACAACCTTGTTCGTTTCATCGAAAGTGAAGGCTGTGAAGCGGTTGTTCCTGATTTGGCGGGTTTTTTGCTGTACTGCCTGTATAACGGAATTGCAAGATATAAGCATGGATCGGAGAGTGCTGTCGTATGTATGATTCGTAAGGCTGCTATTTCAATTCTTGAACTGTACCGCAGGCATCTTGTAAAATGCCTTCAAAAAAGCACGAGATTTGCTCCTCCTGCGAATATTTTCTCGCTTGCCGGCTATGCTGAAGAGATAATTTCAACCGGTGTCTGCATGGGCGAGGGCTGGTTCCTGACAGCGGAGATGCTGGAACTTATTAAAGAAGGGGTGGAAAACATAGTATGCGTGCAGCCTTTTGCATGTCTCCCAAACCATGTTGCGGGCAAAGGCATGATAAAGGAAATAAGGCGGCGGTATCCCGGAAGCAACATCGTTGCAGTTGATTATGATCCGGGCGCAAGTGAAGTAAATCAATTGAACAGGATAAAGCTTATGCTGTCTCTTGCGTTTAAGAAACTGAAAGATGAGGCTGAAGAATCCGCCGTTGACACTGTTTCCGTATAAATGATATGCTTCAAATGTATCAGTCGTCTATTTTTTTAATGGAGGTATAAAGAGATGAAACTTAATTACAGGCGCACTTTTATTATCGGTCTTGCGTTTTTGTCAATCTGTGCATTCTGGCAGATTTATGACAGCCTTGTCCCGCTGATTTTGAAAAAGACGTTCAATATAGGGGATACCGTGGCAGGTGTGGTCATGGCGATGGATAACGTTCTGGCGCTGTTTATGCTGCCGCTTTTCGGCGCTCTGTCGGATAAGGTGAAAACGCCGATTGGAAAAAGGATGCCGTTTATTTTGGGAGGCACCGCTTTAGCGGTTGTTTCAATGATGTTCATGCCTTTTGCCGATAATAAGGGTATTCTTCCAATGTTTATAATAGCTTTATTCTTTTCTTTGGTTTTTATGGGTACATATCGTTCTCCTGCGGTTGCGCTTATGCCCGATGTTACTCCAAAACCCTTAAGATCAAAAGCAAACGCGGTAATTAACCTTATGGGCGCGATAGGAGGCGCTGTATCACTCGGACTTATTGCGGTAATGGTTCCAAAGACGGGAAAACCCGATTATCTTCCGATATTTGCAATTGTAGCCGCTCTTATGGTCGTATCTGTTGTGATCCTTGCCCTTTCGGTAAAGGAAAACAAACTTGTTGAGGAAATGGAGAAAGTCAACGGTCATGGAACGGCAGAAGAAGATACCGGTTCGGGAGAAAAAACAAAACTGCCTCCCGATGTAAAAAGAAGCCTTATATTTATTCTTATTTCAATATTTATGTGGTTTATGGCCTATAACGCAGTTACCACCGCATTTTCAAAATATGCGCAGGATTGTTTGAAAATAGCGGGCGGCGGTTTTGCAAGCAACCAGCTGATAGCGACGGTTGCCGCTGTTATAGCGTTTATCCCCGTCGGATTTCTTGCCTCAAAGATAGGAAGAAGAAAAACCATTCTTTTAGGACTCGTATTAATGTTTGCTTCGTTTTGCGGAGCTTTTCTTCTGACATCTTATCATCCTGTTCTTACTGTTTTTCTTGTATTGATAGGAACTGCCTGGGCGGCGATAAATGTAAATTCATATCCGATGGTCGTGGAAATGGCAAAGGGATCGGATGTCGGAAAATATACGGGATATTATTATACATTTTCAATGGCTGCTCAAATATTAACCCCGATATTATCAGGAGCCCTTATGGAGTATGTTGGGTACAGGACATTATTCCCGTACTCGGCGTTTTTTGCCGCGGTCGCGTTCTGCACGATGAATATGGTGCGGCACGGCGACAGCAGGCCGATAGCACCTAAAAACAAGCTTGAAATGATGGATACGGGAGATTAATTATGATAGCTGCAATTGTTATACTTCTGATTTTATGCGCGGTTATTATTTACCTGGTAAAGCCGAACAAAAGACGCGTTGAAAAATTTCCGTGCCTGCTGTTTGCCCATAGAGGCCTTCATGGGAAAGGCGTTCCTGAAAATTCGATTACCGCTTTTAAAAAAGCCGGGGAAAAAGGCTATGGAGTTGAATTGGATGTCAGGTTAACAAAGGATAATAAGCTTGTCGTATTCCATGATGAAAATCTGAAAAGAATGTGCGGATTGGATGTAAAGGTGAAAGATGCCGATTTTAAGGATTTGGAAAACTGCCGCTTATGCGGTACCGAGGAAACGATACCGCTGTTTTCAGACGTATTAAAAGTGCTTGAAGATATGCCGGTTATATGCGAGATAAAAGCAGGCAGCGATGAGTCCGCCTCTGAAATATGCGAAGCTGTATGCAGTGAAATTAAAGATTACAAAGGCTTCATATGCATTGAATCATTTAACCCGTTCATATTGCAGTGGCTCAGGAAAAACCGCCCCGATATCATCAGGGGGCAGCTTTCGATGAGTTTTATGAAGGACAGGAACCAATTAGGTTTTTTGCAATCCTTTATGATGACTAATCTATTTGTTAATGTGTTTTCACGCCCCGATTTTATTGCTTACCGTTTTGGGGATAAATCCTTCGGATACTTTTTATGCCGCAGCATATTCAATCCTCTGCTCGCTTCATGGACATTAAAGGATGAACAATCCCGCAGGAAAGCCGAAATGTTGCATGACGCAGTTATATTTGAGGAAGGAACGGAATAAGTATTTAGTGAAGATAACCGCTTCTTTTGAGGTTGGTTTGAAAACATTTGAATGTTTAAAGCTTTACCTCAAAACGAAGCGGTTGTTTATACGCTACTGTCTATTACCTTTTGAACTATTGTACAATAACGGAAACAAGAGCTTCATTTGCAAGAGCTGTACAGTTCAGCTCGGGCAAGTCGAAACTCGCAAAAATGCTTTGAATTATTTTTTGTATGATGCATTTTTGCTCAGACAGTCGACTTGCTTATCCTCGCTCTGACTAAACATCTCTAAGCTTCATTCCACTATAGTTTCCTTATATTGTACAATAGTTTTAAAACGATTGTACAATAGTCCAGAAAAGGATTTGACGTAAATGCTTGCAAACCGATA
>DATCLI010000339.1:0-2441 GCA_036563955.1 Clostridia bacterium
CGTATCTGAAAACAGAGGTATTTGCCCCGACACATACTCGTTTTTTGAAAACAGTTCGTATAAATAGGTGTTCTGCCAATCACTCCAGGTTTGCGGCGAAAGGAAGAACGGTTCGTGCTCTGTTTCAAAATAACCGTACTCATTATACCTGACCGTATAATTACAGTTATTGCATGTGAAAAAATCTCCATGACTGTACAGGGAGCAAAGAGATTTACAACGCGGGCAAACGACGAGAAACAGGTCAAGGTATTCGGCAAGGTTTCTTCCCTTGAAAGGCACCATGTTTTTTTCCTGCCAGTCATATTCATTCATCCGTATTCCATCAACTATCTTTTGGTATATATCATCGACAGACAACCTGTTTATTTCTTCAGTAGTAAAAAGTACGCTGTATTTCATATTAATAATACCGGTTCTTGAACTTCTTGCCCATCTCGGCCTTGTGAGACCGGCTCCTTCCATCAATGTGTTTATGACAGGTACTTTGAGGTTCTTAATTAATTTCGCGGTTGCATAAAAGACCGGCACATTTTTCAAATCCCAGTTTCGCGCTCCTTCAGGGTACACCCCTACGACACCGTTTTTCTTTATTATGCTTATAATAGCGCGAATGGTTCCGGAGTCGGCCAATTGTTTCGCCTTTGGTATTCCACCGACAAGCTTTAATACCTGACTGAGCCAAAAGTGTCGGAAATGGGCATCGGAAACTACAAAATAAATGGGTTCCTTAACGCCCAGTGACATTAGAAAAGGATCCCATGCACCGATATGGTTGCCGATAACAAGGTATGGAGGTTTGATATCAGCTATTTCCTCGTTAAATATTTTTACGTTGAAGCGAAGCGTCAAATACTTTCCGAATGTTGTTCTAAGCAGTTTATTAAAGAATTTGCTGTGTCTGTATTTTTTAGTTTCCATTTTTCCCCCACCGAATCTACTTATTCATGCCTGAAATTCCATTTAATTTTACCAAACCGCCATACCAATGTAAATGGATTGTATTGTATAAAAGTGAAATCAAGGGTATAATTCAAGGAGGAAAACCAGGAGGTGGTTATTTATGCCAGTTTTTGAAATGCCGCTTAATGAGCTTAAAAAGTACCGGGGTATAAACCCTAAGCCTGAAGATTTTGAACAATACTGGGAAAGAGCATTGGATGAAATGAACAGCACCGATCCGTGTCCGGAGCTTATTCCCGCGAGTTTTGAAAGTAATGTTGCCGAATGTTATGATCTCTATTTTACCGGTGTTAAAGGCGCGAGGATTCATGCAAAATTTTTAAAACCAAAAATAAAGAAAGATAAGTATCCCGCAATTCTGCAGTTTCACGGATATACATGGCACTGCGGAGACTGGCAGAGCAAGCTTGGATATGCTGCATCCGGCTTTGTTGTCGCTGCAATGGACTGCCGAGGGCAGGGAGGATTGTCAGAGGACAAGGGAGGAGTATTTGGAAATACACTGCACGGCCATATTATACGCGGGCTTGACGATCCTAATCCGGACAATCTTCTTTACCGGCAGATCTTTTTGGATACCGCCATGCTTTCGAGAGTTGTTGCCGATATGCCGTTTGTTGACGGTGAGAGAATAGGGGCAATGGGTGGTTCTCAGGGCGGAGGATTAACTCTTGCATGTGCTTCGCTGGTTCCTCAAATAAAAAAGGCCGCGCCGATGTATCCGTTCCTGAGTGATTATAAACGGGTATGGGAAATGGATCTTGCAAAAGCCGCATATATTGAGTTGTCGGAATATTTCAGAAGGTTTGATCCGACACATCGAAGAGTGGATGAAGTATTCAGGAAGCTGGGTTATATTGACATACAGAACCTGACAAATCGTATCAAAGGCGAGGTTTTAATGGCTACAGGCCTGATGGATACCGTATGTCCGCCTTCTACGCAGTTTGCGGCCTATAACAAAATCAAGTCGAAGAAGGATGTTGTTATATACCCTGATTTCGGGCATGAATCACTGCCTGATTTTGATGATATCGTATACAGTTTCATGTGCGAGTTATTGTAAAGTCTGAAAGAACCACAGTTGGAGGATTACTATGAGGACGGTAGTTAAACTCATCGGAATGGCAAAGAAATATTGGAAATATATGATTATTGGAATGATTGCAATAATTGTATTAACCGGCTGCCAGCTTACAGCGCCGATGATTGTCAGGGAACTTACAAGCCTGATTCAGAACCGGGATTCTGAGCTCGGCCAAAAGGCTCTGCGGCTTGCGCTTATTTTGGCAGCAATATATCTTGCCCAGGCGGGATGCACATTTTTACGCTCTTATATAACACATTACGCCGCATGGAATTTTGTATCCGATATGAGGGTGCGGATATATAACCATCTTCAGAAGCTGTCGCTTCAATATTATCATGATAAGCAAACCGGCCAGATTATGTCCAGGGCGTCAAATGATGTTCAGCTG
>DATCLI010000340.1:0-4673 GCA_036563955.1 Clostridia bacterium
AGAAGCGACTTTTGTCGGAAAATTGCTGCAGTCTATTCTGGTCACAGTCGAGATGCCGTTTTTACCGTTCTTTATTGATTCCCAGAAAGTATCAATATCCTGCCCCAATGAGTGTAATACGCCCATACCTGTAATTACTACTCTTCTTTTCATCGTTACAACCTCCTTAAAAGACCCAAAGCGTTAAAGAAAGCTCAAACATTAAAGCCATATATATAAAACGAACATTAACTGTAGGTTCCCGGTAAACTCGTCGGTAAACGTAACAAAGCGCTGTTCAATAAAGAAGCATGCTGACCTGAACAATAAGAATGCTGTCTTATTGTTTTTTATTAGGCCGTTTATCAAAAGATTAATAAAAAAAGTCCCATAAAAATGGGACTTTTTTTATTCGATTTTTTAGGAGGTGTGCGCCTTAATATAATCCACCGCATCTCCTACTGTTGAAATTTTCTCAGCTTCCTTGTCTGGTATTTCCAGGTCAAATTCTTCTTCAAGAGCCATTATAAGTTCAACGATATCAAGAGAATCAGCTCCCAGATCGTCTATGAAAGAGGCCTCTAATGTAACTTCATCCTCTTCGACACCAAGCTGCTCCACAACTATTTCCTTAACTTTTTCAAATACCACACCCTTCACCCCCTTCCAGACAGGAATCGTAATGATATTTATAAGCTATATTATTGCTTTCATAAAAGATAATATTACATAACCATTCCACCGTCAATATTTATTACCTGCCCCGTAATGTATTTTGCGTCATCCGATGCAAGAAAGCATACTGCGCCGGCTACTTCATCGGGAGTCCCAGCCCGTTTTAAAGGAACCATTGCAATATATTTTTCCTTGATTTCATCGGATAATGCATCCGACATGTCCGTATATATAAAACCGGGAGCCACGGCATTGCAGGTTATTCCCCAGGAACCAAGCTCTTTCGCCGCAGATTTCGTTAAACCAATCATACCCGCTTTTGATGCGGCATAGTTTGCCTGGCCCGCATTACCCATAAGTCCGACAACGGATGTAATATTAATAATTGTCCCCTGTCTTTTTTTCATCATTATTTTCGATGCCGCTTTCGTACATAAAAAAGCGCTTTTCAGATTTATGTCAAGGACACTGTCCCAATCTTCTTCAGTCATCCTCATAAGCAGCTTATCGCGAACAATTCCCGCGTTATTAACAAGAACATCTATTGTTCCAAATTCACTGACGGCAGTATCAATAAGTTTTTTTGCATTTTCATCAATGCTTATATCACCTATTACCGCTTTTACTTTGTAACCTTTCTCCAAAAGTTCCGATTCCGTTTTCAATACCGTTTCGGATGTGCCGTTTATAACTATATTTGCATTGAGGGAAGCAAATTTTTCGGCAATCGCTTTTCCCAAACCCCTGCTTGAACCTGTGACCACGACTGTTTTCCCTGAAAAATCCATTCGCACCTCACCCCTTTAAAACCTTTAGCGCAGAATCAAGCGAAGCAATATCTTCAACATTTAATGCCGTCACATTTCTGTCAATTTTCTTAATAAACCCTGATAATACTTTGCCGGGTCCAATTTCCACAAATATATCCACACCCTTGCGAATCATGTTTTTTACGATGTCTTCCCACAAAACCGAGCTGTAAACCTGGTGAATCAATAATTCCTTAACCTGGTTCTCCGATGGCACAATCTCACCGGTCACATTGGCGAATACGGGTACTCTCATCTTTCCAATATTCACATATTCAAGCTCAGCTTTCAATTTTTCACCTGCAGGAGCCATCATGCTGCTGTGGAACGGTGCGCTGACCGAAAGAGGGACAGCTCTTTTTGCTCCCTTTTCAAGCGCAATTTCGGCTGCCTTGTTAACCGCTTCCGCTTCCCCGGCTATTACAATTTGCCCGGGGCAATTGAAATTAACGGGTTCAACGATTCCATAGCTTTTAGCCAAAGCGCATACATTTAAGACTTCTTCTCTCTCCATCCCCAATACTGCGACCATTGAACCAACACCCTGGGGAACTGCTTCCTGCATGAATTTCCCGCGTTTTCGAACAAGCTTTACGGCATCGGCAAATGAAAACGTACCCGAATAAACATGCGCGGTATATTCTCCAAGGCTTAAGCCCGCTGTGAAACCAGCTTCAATTCCGCTTTCGATAACCGGCTGCAGGCATGCGACGCTTGCCGTAAGAATCGCAGGCTGTGTGTTCTCGGTTATTTTCAGGTTCTCATCAGTCCCGCGGAAAATCATTTCCTCCATATCAATTCCAAGAGCATCCGAAGCCATTTTAACTGTTTCCATCGCTTTCGGATATTGATCGCACAGCTCCCTGGCCATACCGACGTACTGCGCGCCCTGCCCGGGAAAAACAAAAGCTGTTTTGCTCATTTAAATACCTCCGTGATAAGCTGTTAATCGCATATTAATGCCGCTGATTTTTCCCCCATATGAAATAAATCGCTCCGCATGTCAGCCCGCCGCCAAAAGCAACCATCACGAGCGAATCCCCTTCTTTCAACCGTCCCTCCCGTGACGCGATATCAATAGCAACCGGTATTGAAGCCGACGATATGTTTCCTGTTTCATCAAGAATAACCATCACCTTGTCATCATCTATATTCAGGCGTTTCACCGCTCCGTTAATTATCCTGATATTGGCCTGATGCGGAACAATCATATCAATATCCTGCGGCGTCTTACCTGCCATTTCCAATACTTTTTTAGTAGATTCGGTCATGGCGCGAACCGCAAAAGTAAATACTTCGCTTCCGTCCTGCCATACGCTGCGGTACATCCCGCTCGGCCTTCTTTCCTTGTCTTCGTTGGAAATATAGCAGCAAGGTATAGTAATGTTATGTCCAAGTTCGCCGTAAGAATACAGGAGGCTTTCCTTAATTCCGTATTCACCGGGCACTTCACCCACCACTACGGCACCCGCCGCATCGCCGAATAAAATACAGGTATTCCTGTTTTTATAATCAGTTATACGGCTTAACCCCTCATTCGCCACAATAAGGACATAGCGGTAATAACCTGTTTTGACAAACTGCTGCGCTGCTGCCAAAGCATAAACAAACCCCGTACATGCGGCATTCATATCAAATGCCGCTGCCCTTTTTGCGTCTATATCCCTTTGTATGAGGCAAGCCATTGACGGTGACAAAAAATCGGGAGCTTCGGTTGTAGCGATTATCAGATCTATGTCCATCGGAGTCAGTCCGGCATCTTCAATTGCGATCCTGGCCGCTTCAACGCCCATCGTATAAGATGGTATACCTTCCTTTAATATATGCCTTTTTTTCATTCCCGTTCTTCTGATGATCCATTCATCTGATGTATCTACCATTTTCTCAAGATCGTAATTCGTTAATAAATCAGGCGGAAGAAACATACCTGTGCCAAGGATTCCAACACTTAAATCATGCATTGATTTTTACCTCCATTGCGGAAAATTTTTCCTGGATTTTGTCGATAAAAATGCTTTTTGACAGATTGCACGCATTTAGTATTGTATTTCTTATCGCTTTTGATCTGCTGTTGCCATGGCACTTGTACACGATCCCGTTAACTCCGAGAATCGGAGTTCCGCCTGTTGTTTCCGGATCAACACTGTCCTTTAACTTTTTTAAATGCGCTTTAACAAGTAAGGCCGATAATTTTGAAAAAATATCTCTGTTAAATATCCGCTTAATGTGGTAAAAGAAATATTTCCCTGTTCCTTCCATCATCTTAAGCATCGCATTTCCCGTGAAGCCGTCACAAACAGCTACATCGACAACTCCCTCTGCAATATCACGGCCTTCTATGTTACCGACAAAATTTATATCACACTTTTTTAAAAGAGAAAGGGTTTCCTTAAGAACCTCATCCCCTTTTTCTTCTTCAACTCCTACATTTACAAGTCCTACTCGCGGGTTTGTTTTATTGAACATCTGCTGCATGTATATAGAGCCCATAACGGCAAACTGAACATAATTAACCGGCCTGCAGTTCGTATTCATTCCGGCGTCGATAATCATTGTTCCACCGCATAATGAGGGAACTATCGGTGCCAGAGCGGGTCTTATAATACCAGGTATTCTTCCGGCAATCAGAAGTGTTCCCGCCAGAAGTGCCCCGGTGCTGCCTGCAGAAATAAATACCTGTCCCTTGTTTTCCTTTATTTTTTTAAGTCCAATCACCATTGATGAATCTTTTTTATGCCTTATTGCTTCAGTAGGTTTGTCTTTGTTTGTAACAACCTGGGAGGCATGTGTAATAAAGATTCGTTCATTTAAGTATTTCTGCCCCTTTAATATCTTTCGTATCTCATCTTCAATTCCAATTAATTCTATATCAAAACCATTTTTCGATTTAACTGCCTCAACACAGCCTTTTACAATCTCTTCGGGCGCATAGTCTCCGCCCATAGCGTCTACCATGATTCTCAACTCATCCACTCAGCCTTTCGGAACAATGATATACCACCGCATAACGTAAAAATATTTCTATTCGGATTTATTGGCTTCCTGCATATCATTGTTGCCAATTGTTACAAGAATAAACTTACCCCTGAAAACTTCCTGCTGTTTATGGTATATCATTACCCATACGATGTAGTTCCTCTGCCTGGCCTGTCGGACAGTTGCTTTGGCAACAAGCCTGGAACCGGCATAAACCGGTACTTTGTACTTAAT
>DATCLI010000341.1:0-3748 GCA_036563955.1 Clostridia bacterium
TGTCGATTTTACAAACCCGGATGCCGTATCATGGTATAAAGGGAAATTGAAAAGCCTCCTTGATATGGGTGTGGACTGCTTTAAAACTGACTTCGGAGAGAGAATTCCAACCGACGCCGTATACTTTGACGGTTCGGATCCGGTACGCATGCATAATTTCTATACATACCTTTATAACAAAGCCGTTTACGAAGTTATTGCGGAGACCCGCGGCAAAAACGACACTGTTGTGTTTGCAAGGTCGGCAACCGCAGGCAGCCAGAAATTCCCCGTTCACTGGGGCGGCGATTGTACCGCGTATTACACATCGATGGCCGAAAGTCTTCGCGGCGGATTGTCGCTGTGCCTGTCCGGTTTCGGCTTCTGGAGCCACGACATAAGCGGTTTCGACTGGACCGCAACACCGGACATATATAAGCGGTGGACCGCATTTGGGTTGTTATCGACCCACAGCCGGCTTCACGGAAACAGTTCCTACCGTGTGCCATGGCTGTTCGATGAAGAATCGGTTGACGTGCTGCGGTACTTTACAAAGCTTAAATGCCGCCTAATGCCGTACCTTTTCGCAGCCGCATGCGAAGCGTCCCGGAAAGGAATTCCCGTCATGCGCACAATGATACTCGAATTTATCGAAGATCCTACATGCCATTACCTTGACCGGCAGTACATGCTCGGGGATTCTCTGCTCGTTGCCCCGATATTCAACGACCGCGGATGCGCCGAATACTACCTTCCCGAAGGCATATGGACGAATTTTTTAAGCGGCGAAAAAGTTGAAGGCGGACGCTGGGTATCCGAAATCCATAACTATATGAGCCTTCCGTTAATGGTTAGGCCTAACAGCATCATCCCGGTAGGAAATGTTGACACAAGGCCTGACTATGATTACGCGGATAATGTCGTCCTTCATGTATTCGAGCTTAAGGACAATTCCGAATGCAGCGCCGTTGTCTGCAATACGGCCGGCGAACCTGAGCTTAATGCTGCCGTGAAAAAGGAAGGAGATACAATCGTCGTTAAAGCGGACGGCACGGGTAAACCGTGGAGCCTGTTATTAAGGGGATTTGACAATCTGCGCTCCGTCAAAGGCGGAAGCTGGAGCAAAAAGCCGGAAGGCGTTCTTGTAACGCCGGCGTCAGGCGAAAATAAACTGGAAATCTTTATTTAGGCAGATTTAAGCGCTGAAAATGAAAAGAACATGACAATCTACCTTGCACCACCATGGATAACTTATTACCCAACTACGATCTTTCGACCGTAATCAAGCAGGTCATTACCCATAATGATGGTTTGTTCGACCATGCGGAATACCTGCACAGCCAAGTGCAACCTCCCGGCTGCAGATGACCATTACGGCACTCCGAATGATCTTAGCTCGACCCTGTATGATAAGTTGGGATCCTGTTATAATCAAAAATCAAAGAAGTCGACTATAACAGAACCTTTCCTAACCATACAGAATCTTCCCTCCGATCGTACATGAGCGCAATCGCCCATGTAAGGTCTTTGGCCGACATATATATGCCACAAGCATATATATATCTTCGCTCAACTGTCATGTTCCTTACGATATTAATATCTCCTGATAAAAAGAATTAATTCATGGAAAAATTTTTTCAAATAAAACTGTTTTTGTACTGTAAATTTTTACTTGCGATTACTGCCCTGTAAAATAAATATTTTCCCGTTCACGCGGGACAATATCGGAATCGAGCTCCATTTTCACAATCGTATCAACCGGCTGCCGTAGCTTTTCGGGAATATTAACGGCGATCCCTTCTTCATCCTGTTTGAATTCAACGCTTTCAAAACCTAAAACCGAGCATCGCGTTATTTTATTTTCGATCGGCGGCAGCTTCAGTTCCCTGAACTTATCAAAATCGAGTATATGCAGGTAAATGCGGTTTTTACAGTATGTACTTCCGTAGACGCGGTCAACGGGTTCAAACGGTCCTCCGCGGGTTCCGTATATACTTTCCCCGTTTTGGCGCATCCATACCCCGATTTCGTCCAGCCGTTCAACGACCTCTTCAGGTATGACTCCGTCGCGGTCAGGCCCCACATTCAGCAGGACATTTCCGTCGCGGACAAATACGTTTACGAACATAGTGATGAGGCCTTCAAGCGGTGTGACAGGATCATCGGGTATCCAGCCCCAGGAAGTGCCGCTGCAGATGCACATGCACTTCTCCCACGGCACCGGTATTATTCTCCCGATAATTTCATGGGAGCCTTCGTCGCAGTAGAAATCTCCTTCCCAGCCTGACCTCGGGTTCACAACTATCTTCGGTTGAAGCCTTTTTACCATCATGTTAAGTTTTTCCGGTTCCCAGAACCATGCGCTCGATGTATCGCTTCCTTTGTGCGCAAGCCATGCTCCGTCATACCAGAGGATATCAATAGTCCCATATTTGGTCATAAGTTCTTCTACCTGGTCATACGTCTGCTTTTTCATTAGCAGCGCATTATCGATAAGCTCCCTGGGATGGAAATAACCCGGGAAGCGCCAGTCCATCGGCGAATAATATAGACCTACGCGCAGACCTGCGTTACGGCATGCTTCAACGTATTCCTTCACAAAATCCCTCTTTGCTCCTGTTTCCATGCTGTTAAACTTTTTATAGCTGCCGGGGCTGTCCCACAGCGCGAAACCGTCGTGATGGCGCGCAACCATCACCATGTATTTCATACCCGCCTTCCTTGCGGCCAAAGCCCATGCATTCGCGTCAAACTTTTTCGGCCTGAATTCATCGGCAAGCTTCGCGTACTCCTCCGCAGGGATTTTTTCATTGTGCATAACCCATTCGCCCCTGCCGAGTATGGAATACAGTCCCCAATGGATGAACATTCCGAACTTCGCATCCCTCCACCAGGCCATATCCTCCTCGCTCAGCTTCAGACCCGGTACCTCAACGCCCCCAAGGCTTTTAAAATGAATACTGCTTTTCAGCATTGATTTCAACTCCGCGCCAGTCATTTCTCTCGGCTTTTTCATTTTTCAAATTACCCCCTTGCTTTTTGCTTCGGTTTCATCGGAAATACAGTGATCAGATCATTCTGTATAAAACATAGTCTCCCAATTATAGACTATTTGAAATCCGTTCCGTGCACAATGATAAATACTATTAGTTTTTTAACATTTTTTGAATTACAGTTTTTTCAGCGTTATATAATCACGCAATTTTTGATAAGAGCTATTGGTCAATAAAAGGAAACTATAGCAGAATGAAGCATAGAGATGTACAGTCAGAGCGAGGATAAGCAAGTCGACTGTCTGAGCAAAAATGCATCGTACAAAAAATATTTCAAAGCATTTTTGCGAGTTTCGACTTGCCCAGGTGCTTTTGCTTTGCAAAATGCACAACATTAATGTTGCGTATTTTTAACGCGAAGCGTTAAAAAACGCTTGCTGAACTGTGCAGCTCTTGCAAATGAAGCTCTTGTTTCCGTTATTGACAATAGTTCTCCAAAGTTATCAAAATTATTATGCGTCTGAACAGTAAACATTTTGATGGTATTACCTGCTGTGAGCCGCATCGCTTTACATACCACAGGGTTAATAGTAAAATAGTGATAGGAATTTACTTAAAAAATTAAATTCTTTTAAAAATGCAGTTTTACCGAATCTCTGAAGCATATACAAGGCTTTTGCGATGTAACCTTAATAATAATCCGATGTACAATATATAGTGACAAGCTTTAATGCGTACCAGCAATATATTGTACATCGGAACTCAAAGTATATAAC
>DATCLI010000342.1:0-3844 GCA_036563955.1 Clostridia bacterium
TTATAGTGTTGATGTTCTGAACTCGCTCTATCAATGGCTTGGAAGCGGCATCGGGTATTCCGGCTCATCCCATAATACAGGCTTTTCAGGTATTGACGGAGTATACTCAAAAACAGACGAAATGGCAGTCGGCGGTATGGCACCCGAACCAACCCGGGCCCAGTCGAAAGTTATGATGGATAAGGCAGCGAGTGAAGAAGGCATGCTCAATGGCACAGGCTTCGGCAATATCGAGGTAAGAACCGAATTCAAGGATACGGCGTTATTCCGAGTGACTGCCCTCACTGAAGACGGTACCGGCACTGTTTCATTCAGGCTTCCCGATAATGTTACATCGTGGCATGTATTCGCTGCAGGGATCTCATCCGACCTTCACGGAGGGACGGGTGAATCGGATTTAATAGTTACGCTCCCGTTCTTTATCAACGACAGCCTTAACACGACTTATTTAACCGGCGACTTCCCGTATATCGGCGTAACAGGTTACGGCAGCAGCCTGAAAGAAGGGGAAACTATAAGCTGGCAGGTCACAAGCCCTCAGGTTCCTGATTATATCGGCACTGCGTCAGGAAACGCATTCGAGCGCATAAACATTCCTTTATGGGAGCTTGAAGAAGGAATTTATGATCTTGAAATAAAAGCGATTACTGATAACGGATTGTCCGACGGAATAAAAAGGACAATACACGTAATCGATACATACCATGAAATTGAAGAAGCGGTAACGGAAATATTAAAGCCTAATATGCGGCTTACCGGCGGTAAAGACGGGCTTACAACCCTTATTTTTACCGACAGCGGCAGAGGAAAGTTTATACCGGTATTATACGGACTGATGAATGGCGGAAGCAGGCTTGATCAGAAATACACCGCTTACTGGGCAAACCAACTGCTTGACGAAATAGCACCGGACAGGAAGAGCGGCAAAACGATAGAAGTTGATCTCTCTCAATACCAGAAATCGGACGGCGGGTATGGAATCCTTCCATATTCCGAAAGTGATCCGGAACTGTCTGCACTGCTGACGCCGCTGCTAAAAAATGAATCAGGAGCGCAAAGGCTGAAGCAATACTTCTATACCCTTATATTTAATGAACCGGGAAGGGTAAACGCACCGGCGCTGTACGGGCTGGCGGAAATGGCTGAGCCGGTTTTGGTAGATTTGAATAACGCGCTTGACGTGCAAAACCTTTCACTTAAGGATTACATGTACCTTGCCCTCGCATATGAGGCTCTGAGCGAGTCACATACCGCAGAAAAGATTTACAATGAAAGGGTAGCACCCGTGCTGGAAGACAAAAGCCCTTACATTCGGGTTAAAAACTCTGACGATACGGATGAAATCCTGAAGGATACCGCTCTTGCCGCAGTTCTTGCATCCAGGCTTGATATTCCCGATAAAGAAGGACTGTTTGAATATGCTGCAAGGAACTATTCCAGAAAAGTTTTGATTAACGCCGAAAAGCTTATGTATGTTATTGAAGAGTATAAAAAGCTTTCGAATACTGACGTCGAATTTACGTATAAATATGATGGAAATACTTATACTGAAAAGATAAGCGGCGGTGGTTCGGTTTCCGTTTCGGTACCGTCGGTAAAACTATCCGAATTCAAAATAACGAAAGTTTCCGGAGAAGCCTGCGTAGTTTCAGTATACAATGCCCCATTGGTAAATTTAGCGGAGCAGGACCAAAACCTGAAAATCAAACGCACTTACTATAACTATTCGACGGGAGAAAAAACGACCAAATTCAAACAGGACGACATTGTAAAGGTCGTCCTGGAATGGGACGCTTTACCGACGGCTATTGACAGGTTTTATGAGATTACCGATTTCGCACCTTCCGGATTAAAACCTATTGAAAGCCCTTATCAGATTGCCGCACAGCCGGATAAGGAACTGATATGGTGGTTCAGAAATGTAGACGGTCAGAAGGTCACGTTTAACATATACCGTGACGCGAAAAACAGGGACGCTCTTGTCTATTACGCGCGTGTCGTAAGCCCGGGAACGTTCACAGCAGACGGAACCATTATACAGGGAACAATAGTTAAAGACAGCATGCTGATTGGCGAAAGCACAATAATTAAAATAAACAAATAGCTAAAAAATACGGATTATTGGCGCCACCATCCAATAATAAACGTACCGTAAACAATATAACTGGCAAACGTACGGGGAACACACACTTAATGTGTTCCCCGTACGTTTTATTATTGGCAATAATTTTATTACTGACCACCGGTGGATCTACCCTCTGTTACCGCACGTCTCTCTGAGATTGCATTGAGGGCTTCTTTCCAGCCCTTCTCGAAGGAGCTCCGGAATAATGCGACCGGGCCGAAAGATTCGTATTCCTCGGGCGTTATGGCATCTTCAAAGTAGCCTTTTTTATAGTCCGGAAGTTTTCTTATAAGCTCATCAATAACCGAAGACGGCGTCGGCATATGGAACCTCTGAATAATCAACGGATCCGAAGCCTCCAGCTCATCTCCCATTCCTGCCCAGTTAATTGTTACTGATGCTTCGGCTCCAACCATTTCTGTAAAATGATGAGGTCCCCGTGCGCCGCCGCCCAAAAATTCCATTGGGTAACGCCGTTCCTTAACGACTTCATATACCTTTTTAGCTATTGATATTCCCGCGTGCCAAAGCACATCACGTTTTATATCTACATTGTTCGCCTTGACATAGTTTAAAAGATATTCGTCGTATATGCCTGCTATATGCGCCAAATACGCAACAGGCCTGGGTTTCCCTTCCGTCGCCTTAATAAATTCTTCACAGATGTCTATCGCCTGCCGCAGGGCAAACACCTCGGTGCAACATACCGGAATTCCCATCCTTGCCAAAGCCGAAATAGCTTTGATTCCATCCGGAACAACTGGGATTTTGACCATAATGTTCGGCCCATATGCCCTCGCAATTTCAGCTTGCCTGATTATCGCCTCCGTATTCTCCTGGAACGGGTCTCCCTGTATTGTCACATACCCCAGTTCTCCATGCGTGGCTTCATACAAAGGGAGGAATTCTTTTGCTATCATACCGACCAATTCCGCCTGGACCTGGATTAACACTTCGTTATCGTCATCCGTTTTTTCTATCCATTTATCAAATAAACTGTTGCAGAGCGCCGGATCAAATTTGAGCATTTTTGA
This sequence comes from Clostridia bacterium, assembly GCA_036563955.1. Lineage (GTDB taxonomy): Bacteria > Bacillota > Clostridia > DSM-8532 > DSM-8532 > DTU069. Next base: position 3,160 of record DATCLI010000342.1, read on the forward strand.
CACATATGATGGATTTTGTGTGCAGCCCACCGCTCCAGCTGAAATACCTTCCCTCGCCTGAGCTACCGTAACATTGTTTATCCACAGGCGTGTGGGCGTCATTTCTGCAACCCGTTTAAAATACCCTCTCATATTAAACCTCCTAAAACTTTAGTGAAAAAGATTAACAGATTATTTTAATTCGTTTTTCCAGTACTTGAAATGCTCATCCAAAACTTCAGCTACTGACGCTTCATTACTCTCGATGATGAGATTGAGCATTTTTTCATGCATTTCAAATAGTTCATCCATTTTATTTTCTTTAATAAAATGCTCGATAGCACGTGCCCGGGTAAGGCGCGACAGCCGCTCAATTACAACGCTTATTTTATCAACGAGAGGATTATTTACCGCATGCTCCAACGCCTTGTGAAACCTTATATCCGCATCCAGTATTTCTTCCGTATCCAGGCGCTTTTCAATTGCAATACGCAGTGTTTCCAGGGCTTCCCGCATACGTTTTATGTCTTCCTCCGAAGCCTTTTCTATGGCAAGTTTAAGCGTACCGACTTCGAACAACTTCCTAAGCTCAATTATCGCCGGAGAATTACCGCCTTCCAGAATAAGTCCGTAAACCATCGGATCGAGCATTCGATCGGAAAACCCTTCTACTACAAATGTACCTTCTGCACGACGGATATCAAGA
>DATCLI010000343.1:0-2939 GCA_036563955.1 Clostridia bacterium
GAAACCCCATCCATAAAAGCACACCTTATTTTCCCTTCCAGCCCTTCATCTCCGGGCTTAGGGACCAGGCATAATTTACCGCAGCAGGAATTGCATCCTATTTTTGCTTTTGTAATCATTGTCTGAATAAAATGATATATACCGTAAAAAGCAAACAAGGAAATAATAATATAGATTATCATACTTCCCACACCCTGACTGTTTCTAATATCATTATATGCAAATAAAAAAATGATTCCACTGCGCCGGGAAGAGTCAAGGTGCGGCTGGCAGCGGCGGAATTTAAAATTTGGTTTAAAAGTAAAATTTATGGGTATAAAATAACTAAGCATACAGTATTCGGCGCCTGTAAGACTATCGAATATTAATATTTGGGTGTTTTGGGGTTGTTATGAAAAAAGTATCGCTTGACGAACTTGCCCCCGGCATGAAATTGGCCAGGGATGTCATATTGGATGATGGACGGTTTCTTTTATTAAAAGGGTTTACTATTAAGAACAGGTACCTGGACAAAATTCGGTTGTATAATGTTCCATATGTTTTTGTCGAAGATGAAATAGGAAAAGTAGAATATTTCAGCGAAGAAAAAGTTTATACTGAAACCTTCCAGACAATAAAGTCGGTTATGGATACCGTACGCAGCGGCGGGAGTGTAGATCTTCCGCTAATAAAGGAAACCGTCGATACCATTGTTCAGAAGATACTTAATGACGACAATGTCTTTATGAAGCTGTCCGGAATACGCGATATTGATAACTATACATATCTCCATTCGGTTGATGTATGCATATATTCGGTGATCGCAGGAAAAAGCCTTAAGATGTCAATAAATGAAATAAATGAATTGGCTCTTGGTGCGATACTTCACGATATAGGAAAATGCAAAATCCCCCTTTCAATTCTTAATAAACCGTCAAGGCTTACGGCCGATGAGTATAATGTAGTTAAAAACCATACCGTCTATGGTTATGATATAGCAATAAAAACACCCGGCGTTACTGAGAAAATTGCGCGGATTGCGCTCCTGCATCATGAACACTGGGACGGAAGCGGATACCCCACAGGAAAGGCCGGTAAGGAAATAGATTACCTGGCGCGTATTGTGTCAGTTTCCGACGTATATGACGCCCTCACGGCAAACAGGGTTTATCGTAAAAGATTTATGCCGCATGAAGCTGCGGAGTATATTATGGCAAATTCGGCAAGTCATTTCGATTACGAAATTCTAAAATCGTTCCTGGATAATATTGCGATATATCCTGCAGATTTAATAGTACTGTTAAACACCGGTGAAATTGCCAAGGTTGTGGAATCGAAGGGAAAAGAATCGCTTCGTCCGAAGGTTATGGTTATAACCCGCAAAGACGGCCCTCCGGTTCTTGAGCCATATGAAATTGACTTAATGGAAGAAACCACGGTATTTATTGTAGATATTTTGAGCTAACGTATTGTGGCAAATCCTCCTAAAATCAAATCCCGTGTTTTAATATTTCAGCCCTGTCTGTTTTTTCCCAGGTAAAATCCTCATCCTCCCTGCCGAAATGTCCATATGCGGCAGTCTTGCAATAAATAGGCCTGCGAAGCTTCAAATCACGAATAATAGCTGCGGGGCGAAGATCAAAAGTTTTCTTAATAATCCGCGCTATTTTTTCATCGTCTATCTTACCGGTTCCAAAGGTTTCAACAGTTATCGATACGGGATTCGCAACCCCGATTGCGTATGCCAGTTGAATTTCGCAGCGGTTTGCAAGACCCGAGGCGACAACATTTTTTGCGACATAACGAGCGGCATATGAAGCCGAGCGATCAACCTTCGTCGGATCCTTCCCGGAAAATGCTCCTCCTCCGTGTCTCCCCATTCCGCCGTAAGTGTCAACTATTATCTTTCTTCCGGTAAGCCCCGAATCACCCTGCGGACCTCCAATAACAAACCTTCCGGTAGGATTTATAAAATACCGCGTTTTTTCGTCCAGCAAGTTTTCAGGTATAACCGCTCTGATTACCTTTTGAATCACATCTTTTTCTATAGTCGCTTGATCCACATCCGGCAAATGTTGAGTGGAAACAACGACGGTATCCACACGAACAGGCTTTCTGTTCTCATATTCCACCGTTACCTGTGATTTTCCATCAGGAAGAAGATATTCAAGTATGCCTTCCTTACGTGCCTGCGCCAGCCTTCTTGTCAGCTTATGCGCAAGAGAAATAGGCATTGGCATTAGCTCCAGCGTTTCATCACAGGCATAACCGAACATTATGCCCTGATCTCCCGCTCCGATCACTTCTATTTCCTTATCATCCATTTCATACCTTCTTGCTTCATAAGCCCTGTCAACACCTATCGCAATATCCGGGGACTGCTCATCTATAGATGTCAGAACCGCACACGTATCGCAATCAAATCCGTATTTTGCCCTGACATATCCAATATCTCGGATAGTATCCCTCACCACTTTCGGAATATCAGCGTAACATTCTGTTGTAATCTCCCCCATAACAAGAACCATTCCTGTTGTAACAGCTGTTTCACAGGCAACGCGCGCCATTGGATCTTCTGTAAGTATTGCATCCAGAACTGCATCGGATATCTTGTCGCAAATCTTGTCAGGGTGACCCTCCGTAACTGATTCGGATGTAAAAAGTGCTCTGGACATATTCATTCGTCTCCTTCCTTTAATTCTTTTCCTTATGTTATTTTATCTCTGCTGGATGCTTAGAGGGCTGAATTTTTATCTGTTCGGACAGAACACGCTTATATTTCAGATAACGTGTCAGTTTTATAATGCTTAGTCGTTTCAAAATAAAAATCTCTTCAATGAAGAGATTCCATAACCCTCCTCATCTCTCAGGATATCTCCTGCAGGAATTGGCACCATGGCATTCCGCCGGTTGCCGGGTTTCATAGGGCGCAGTCCCTCCACCTCTCTTGATAAGGAAAA
>DATCLI010000344.1:0-10836 GCA_036563955.1 Clostridia bacterium
CATTGATGTTGAATGAAATCAACAGTGCGAAATTCAAAAGAATAACTCAAACCATTATATACCTGCCTCATTTCGTCTCGTGGGTGGTTATCGGAGGTATAATGCTCAATTTCTTATCCATATACGGCGGTCCGGTAAATAGACTTATAGAAATTTTGGGCGGCGAACCAATATTTTTTATGGCCAGTAAGGAACATTTCAGGGCATTGCTTGTAATCTCACATATCTGGAGAAACGCAGGCTGGTCAACAATTATATATATTGCAGCACTAACCGGTATTAATCCAGAATTGTACGAAGCGGCAAAAGTTGATGGAGCAAACAGGTTCAGACAGATGTTGCATATAACCTTACCGGGTATTATGTCGACAATTGTAATAATGCTTATATTAAACATTTCAAGAATACTGAAAATAGGGTTCGATCAGGTTGTAGTCCTTTATAATCCGGTTGTCTGGGAAGTTTCCGACATACTTCAAACCTATGTGTATCGAACCGGTCTTCAACAGGGCAGATACAGCTATGCCGCTGCGGCGGGTTTATTTGAGTCGGTTGTAGCGTTTATACTGATTTTCGCGTCCGACAGGCTTGCAAAAGCAGTTGGAGAAAAAGGATTGTTTTAGGAGAGGGGCATAATATGAGAAGACATTCGGTAAACTTGTTTAACATTATAAATTACTCAGTTTTTATAGTTATCGCCATCATTATGCTATACCCTTTCTGGTATACATTGGTTGGATCACTTGTTCCGTTTTCCCAATACGCGCAGGATCCGATTTTGTTATATCCTAAAAGTATCAGTTTTAAGGCATATGAAAAAGTTCTGAGTAACAGTCTGATTGCTTCATCATATACAATTACGCTGTTTTCAACAACGGTAGGTACGGCCTTAAGCATGCTGATGACTGTTTTGGGAGCATATGTTTTCTCAAGAAAATTTTTTCCCGGAAAGAATTTTATGTTCTATCTGATTATATTCTCTATGCTGTTCAGCGGAGGAACCATTCCATTGTTTATAACCCTGAACAAATTCCGCCTTATTAACAATATATGGGTATATGTATTTAATCCAATGCTGCTTAACACCTTTCATCTGCTTATTATGAGGACAAATTTTCAGTCATTGCCTGCAGAACTGGAGGATTCGGGAAGGATTGACGGCTGCCAGGACTTTGGGATTCTTTTCAGGATTATTATTCCAACATCAAAAGCAATATTAGCTACTGTCATGCTATTCTATGCCGTTGATAAGTGGAACGACCTGTCAACAGGGCTTTTCTTCATTTCAAACTCAAAAAAAATGAGCCTGCAGGTAATCCTGTACAATATCCTGACGAGTGTTGAATCTTCACAGGGGAATGTGGGGGACAGCGCCAATGCTATGATTTCTGAGCAGATAAAGCTGGCGTCCATCATTATTACTACACTGCCGATATTGTTGTTCTATCCCTACCTCCAGAAATATTTCATTAAGGGGGTAATGATAGGCGCTATAAAGGGTTGATCATAGATTTTACTACAGTTTTAAACCTGCTGCGTATGAGACAGTTCCGCAGGCTAAATATAAACACCGGTGGGCTTGCGGCAGTTCATGTACAATGCGGGTCCAAAATAAAAATAAATTTAAAAGGGGGCATTAAGGATGTATAAAACAAAATCTTTACTAAAATTAATGTTAATTTTAGTCGCTCTTGTTATGACTGTAACAACGATGGCAGCATGTACCACAGTACCACAACCAGCTAAAGAACCGACACCGACACCTGGGAATGCAACAACAGAGGAAGAGACGGGAAAGTACCGGAATAAAATAGACATTACAATAGTAAGCCGTGACATGAGACACAATGATGAACCTATTATCGAAGGCGACAGCGTGGTTAAGTACCTCGAAGATAAATTCAATATAAAGTTGAATCTTATTTTTGTTCCAAGTCCTCAACAGGTTGAGGTGTTTGAGAAATTGAACCTGATGGTTGCAACGGGAGACATTCCGGATATAATGGAAAGCACTCTTGAAAGGCCTGTAAGTGCCAATCTGCATGCGTCATTGGTTAAACAGAATAAACTTGTGAACATAGATGAATACATTAAAAACCATCCCGGCAAGTACCCGGAAATAGAAAAAATCGCTCAAAATCCGGATGCAGAACCTTATCGTTTGAATGGTAGTCTCTATCAGGTGCCGAGAATATTTGGTCCATATCCTCATGCCTGGATTATTAGAAAGGACTGGCTCGATCAATTGAATTTAAAGGAACCGACTAATTTTGATGAGCTGTATACGGTTTTAAAAGCTTTTGTTGAAGCCGATCCTGATGGCAAAAATAATACCGGTATGACTTTGAATGCCTTTGGCTGGTGGTCGAGTTATTTCTATGCCGGTTATACCGGAACCTGGACGTGGACGGTAAAGGATGGCAGATACGTTCAAACATGGACATTGGATGAACAAAAGGAAGGTCTGAAATTTGCAAGAAAACTATATGAAGAGGGATTATTGGACAAAGAAGTCTTTGTGCACAAAGCACCGGATGCGAGAGCGAAGTTTTCCAGCGGCAGAGCAGGTATTTTGATCACTCCGGTTTTATTCTATAACCAAATGAAAAGTGATTTGAAGGAATATAAATCGAGTGCCGAAATCGAAATACTCCCTGCAGATCTTTCCGGACCAAAAGCAATAGCCAGATTCAGAGGAAATACCTTTTATGAGGCGACTGCAATTAAGAATGGTACGGATGAAGAAGTGGAAAGAAAAATGGACTTTCTTGAGTTCCTGTTGAGCGATGAAGGTGATGATATTCTTATCAACGGCGTCGAAGGGGTGCATTATACAAAGGACAGCAGCGGCAATATAACAGTAAACAAAGAGCTGTTCGAAAAAGAAAAGTGGGGTCTTGAAGGACTTGCCCAGTGCCATGGACTTAGAAGAGTTGTGGATGTATCAACGGTAGTCAGCAGAGAAGTGTTTGGCGAAGAATATGAGAGAATGAAGGGTTTGTTTGACGAAATAGATGCAATAATGCCTGTAATGCCCTCAAATCCTCTGGATCGTGTTGTAACCGATGTCGAGATAGATTTAGGCTCCACTTTGACTGACTATATAAACAAGTGGGAAACAGACTTTATAACAGGACAAAAAGACATTGACGCTTCATGGAATGAATTCGTTGAAGGATATAAAAAAGCAGGATATGACAGGATTGAAGAAGAAGTAAACACAAAATATAAGCCTTAATTTGAAATAACGTCTTGTTTGTGTGGGGGGTGTAAACACAAGAGAACAATTTGTTCTCTTGTGTTTAACTAAAATATGGGAGATTGATAATATGTTATATCGTGATAAACTTCCCGAATATATAAACTTGTGGGAAATAAAATATGAAAACAGTCAAACGAAAAGAATCGATGATATAAGCAAATACCCTCTGAGGTGGATTGATACCGCATGGGCGGTAATGCTGATCAAACAGAAAATAATACCTGAAAAGCATTTGAGTAAAATAATCGACGGTATACTCGAATACTGGGGGTATAAGGAGTTACCTTCCGATCAATTCGGTGATTTGCAAAAACACATTATAAAAAAATTCGGAGTATCTGTGGGGGGAAGCCTGACAATCGGCAGAACGGTTCCGCCGCTTGTTCAGATTATGCCCGTGAGACATGAATTATTGAAAGTAATAAATGTCCTGCTTGACTTCCAGGATGAAATTTTAAAGCTATCGGGCGATTACCTTGATGCGGTAATGCCGGGATACACCCACTTCAGGCACGCGCAGCCAACCACGTTCGGGCATTACCTGCTTTCGGTTTTTGATCCTCTTTTGAGGACGTTTAAAAAGATTGAGCAAGGCTATGATGATGTTAACCTGAACGAATTGGGCTGCGGCGCTCTTGCGGGCACAAGCCTGCCCATCGACAGGAATCTTGTCAGTGATTATCTAGGGTTGAATGGCCTTATTGAGAACTGTAATGATGCAGTAGGCTTTTCGGATGGTTATGTGTCCATAGTTTCAGCACTGGCGAATTTTATGGCTATAGTCAGCAGATTCTCGTTGGATTTGAATTTATGGTCGGCATCGGAATATGATTTCATTGATGTGCCGTGGGTGACTGCAGAGATGGGTGAATCTCACAAGGATGGGGGCAGAGGTACGGGTCACAGCTATTTTATGCCTAACAAGACATCAAATTGTCCTTTTCTTGAAAGAGCGCGCGTCGGCGCTGCCGAAGTTCTCGGCGCACTGACCGAAATAACCGCAATGGGCATCAGGACTCCTCACGGCGATAATCATGAAATGCTTCACATGGCCGACAGTACACTGCGGGCCATACGTTCAACACACCTGTATGTTCATACGCTTATTTATACACTTCCGTTTATTAAAGTGTTTAAGGAAAATATGCTGAATAAGGCAAGAGAAGGTTATTCCGCGGCGACGGAACTGGCAAACTGCATAAGCATGCGTTATGAACTGGATTACAGGACCAGTCACGAAATTGTATACGAATTCTGCAAGGAATCAAAGAGCAAAAAAATTCCGGCATTCAAAGCCTCGATTGAGATATTTCAAAACGCAGCCCAAAAAGTGCTGGGACGAACTCTCGATATCTCGGAAGAAACATTGAGAGAAAATCTTGATCCGGTTTATTTTGTAAAAGTAACAGCAAGCCAGGGCGGGGTTTCGGTTAAAGAATCATTAAGGATGCTGAATGAGCGTAAAGAAATGTTAAAACAGGCCGTAGAGCGTCAGGACAGCAGGATAAGAAAGCTCGAAGGTGCCAGGACGAAACTTCAGGATGATATGACGGAATTGAAAAGAATATATTGTGTCTGATTAAGAAGGTGAAAAAATGAGTATATCCAGGACCATTACTGAAATGCTGTTTTGCATAGATTATAAGGATATATCGGAAAAAGCCGTACATGCAGCAAAAAATCTTTTACTTGACAGTTTGGGCACAGCAATCGCGGGAAATGACGCTCCCGGAGTGGAAGAGGTTTTGTCACTTCTGTCGGAATGGGGAGGGGCTCCCCAGGCAGGTGTTTTTACAAGGGGTATAAAACTGCCCGTTCCCAATGCTGTTTTTATAAACAGTACAATGGTGCATGCCCTTGATTTTGATGACGTCCACAGGCCGGCAGCCCTTCATATAACATCGTCTGTTGTTCCGGTTGCCCTTGCGGCAGGCGAGTTGATGCACTCATCCGGTAAAGATGTTTTGCGTTCAATTGTACTGGGTATTGAGTGCGCGGCACGTTTGGGAACAGAATATTTTACAAGGGTTAAGCATTTTGGTTTCCTTCCGTCAAGTGTAATAGGAGGGTTTGGCGCGGCAATAACGGCGTGCATATTATTAGGAATGACAGTCGATCAGACGGTAAACGCGCTCGGCATATACTATTCACATGCGTCGGGGAACCGCCAGGCACTTTATGATTTAACGCTTACAAAACGTATTCAGCCCGCGATAGCGGCAAAGGCCGCGGTATTTTCCGCTTTCCTCGCAAATAAAGGAGTAACGGGACCGGAAAACGCTTTTGAAGGCCAGGCCGGTCTGTATAATGTTTACGCAGACTCGGGAGTGCCGGAAGAAGCATCCTTGGTTAATAAGAGAGATTTTTACGAGGTTGAAAGGGTAACCATTAAACGTTTCCCAACATGCGGGGCGGATCATGCGGCTATTATGGCGGCTCTTGATTTACACAGGACATATGGCTTTTCGTTTGATGATATTTCAGAAATAGGCGTTTATGTAGGGGAGGGGGGAAACCCCATGGTGGGTAATGCTTTCGTCATGGAAGGAAACCTCCAGGTAAACGCCCAGTTTTCTGCGCCGTATGCTGTCGCGCTCGCTTTGCTGAGAGGACGGGTAGGAATACAGGATATTTCAGATGAACAAATAAGGAAGGACACCGAAGTCGCACAGCTCGCGTCAAAAGTTGAGATAATAAAACATTGGGATTATGAAAAGCCCGATATAATTCCGGACGGTATTCCGGCTTATTATTTTGACAAGCAAATGGTAAGAGTAAAGACTCGCGAAGGGAAAGTTTATGAAAAAGCAAGAACTCAGCGTGACTGGATACAGCCTGATCTCGTTTCGGATAATGATATCCTGGAAAAATTCCTTCAAAATGCTGAGTATTCCAAAACGATGAAATACGAAGACGCTGAAAAAATCGCGGAGGAGATAAAACGCCTCGACGAAATCGGCGATATTACCGTGGCTGAATGGTTCCGGTTAATTATGGGGGAGTAAGACATGGCATCAAAAGTTGTAAACGGTATATTTGGAAATGAAAAATTAAAAGATATTATCCCGGGGCTTTTTTTAGCAGTTGTACTCACTTTGGCCGCATATTTGATTTCAAATGTATCAGGCATGTTCATACCCGGCGATATAAATCCGTTCAGTCCGACATTTTGCGCCATGTTGTTAGGCCTGCTTGTCGGAAATATTATAACGCTGGACAAAAGATTTTCGGCTGGAATCAAGTTCGGTTTAAAAAAGATTTTAAGACTTGGGATAGTATTAATGGGAATCAGGCTCAGCATATTATCCGTATTGAAAATAGGTACGGCTGCAGTCGTGCTCGTTTTGGCATGCATCGTTTCAGCCCTGATTATCACTATATTTCTGACAAAAAAAGCAAATATATCGAAAAGGCTTGGGATCCTTATAGCAGCAGGTACTTCGATATGCGGCGTCAGTGCGATTGCAGCCACTTCTCCGGTCATAGACGCGGATGAAGAAGAAACATCTTATGCTATTGGTACAATTACCGTATTCGGTCTTCTTGCGACACTCATTTACCCGTATCTGACAGAACTTGTACTTGGGTTGGATGTTGTACAGGCCGGTTTTTTTATCGGTACATCAATACATGATACGTCACAGGTAACAGGAGCAGCGCTTATGTACGACCAGCTTTGGGCGCACATGTCGCCCGGCGGCTTAAGCGGGGCAGATATAGCGATAACAACGAAACTTGTCAGGAACACATTTATGATAGCTGTAATACCGATGCTCGGTTACATCTTTAGTTCCGGAAAAGAAAAAGGCGGCAAAGCCAGGCTCAGCATAACATCATATGTACCCTTTTTTGTTTTCGGGTATGTCCTTTTTGGAGTATTAAGAACCATAGGAGATTTTGCGTTTGGTGATGAGAGTTTGTGGGTTAATATATGGAATACAATAAAAGACACAGCGACATATCTTATTACCGCAGCAATGGTTTGCGTAGGGCTTAATACGAATGTTAAAAAGCTCACGAAGCTTGGATATAAACCTTTGGTTGTCGGGCTTATATCCGCAGTTTCGGTCGGATTAGTGAGCTTCCTGATTGTTGTCCTGTTCGGAAGTTATATCCGTTTTTAATTCCTTATATTACTGTTAAGCGTTGGTTCAAATATAAATCGAGGGGTTCTTTGGAGAGAAGGTAAAACAATGATAAAGCCTGAGACAATATATGATACCGCATACGAGCTTACTAAAAAAGCGGCAGTGATAATACCGTCCGATGTAAAAAACAGAATAAAGGAAATGTATGACAGTGAAACAAACCCGCGTTCCAAATATGTTTTGGCAAAGATACTGGAAAACTACAATAAGGCTGAAACAGAAGAACGGCCCATGTGCTCCGATACCGGTCTGCCGCGCTTTTATGTGAAGTGTGGAAATGAAGTTCCTATACAGGGCGGCATGATAATGCTTGAAGAAATGATAAGGAAAGCAACGGCGGACGCTACGCGGGACATACCTTTAAGGCCTAACAGAGTACATCCGCTGACAAGGAAAGACAATAACAACAATATCGGTATACATGCACCTACAGTCGATTACAGTTTTGAACCAAACGCCGATTGGCTTGATCTTATCACGGTACATAAGGGTGGGCTGTTCGGCAGCGACTACAGGATGCTGTTTCCCGCGGACGGTATTGACGGAATAAAGAAGTTTTACCTGGACACTATAAGTGAATTTTTCAGAAGGGGAATGACCTGCCAGCCTTCAACAATAGGTATCGGCATAGGCGGTACAAAGGACGTTTGCGTTAAACTGGCAAAAGAAGCTGCCTGCCTGAGAATTATAGGAGACAGAAACCCGGACGACGATATCGCGAGGCTTGAGAAAGAGTTAGTTGAGCTTAGCAACAGTACCGGATTCGGGCCTATGGGGTTAACCGGAAATTCAAGTGTTCTTGATGTGCATATTGAGGTTGCCTATGCGCATACGGGAGGAATGCCTGTTTCAATACATCAGTTCTGTTTTGCACAGAGGAGGGCGGCTGCGAGAATATTCAGCGATGACTCTGTCGAATACAGGGAAGATCCCCAATGGTTTACTGACTACTACAGAAGAGAAACAACAGGAGGTGGGGTTAAGTGAAGGAAGACGGCAATATAACAATCAGGGAATACTTTCTGGATATTCCTTTGACGGATTCCGCCCTTGAAAAACTTGAACCCGGAGATATTGTTTTTCTTACAGGGATAATATTCACGGGAAGGGAAGGAGTATACAGTCAGCTTTTTGAAAAAGGAGTAAAACCGCCGCTGGATATTAGAAGAATCAGTAATGTGACATTTCACTGTTCGCCTGCGGTAAGCGAAATTTCCCCGGGACTGTACAATATTAAATCGGTAACCGGCACGGCCAGTTTCAGGTTCGCAAAATATATGAAGGATTTTATAGGCCAATACGGCATTAAAGCCGTAATCGGCAAAACAGGAATGCCTCCTGAAACGTACAGGGAAGTGTTCAGGAAAAACAAAACGGTTTATCTGAACACAATAGGTTACGGGCTTGGCGCTTTATACGGCGCAGGAATAAAGAGCGTAAAAGACGTGATCTGGAAAGAAGAACTCGGATTGGCACAGGCAATGTGGTTCTTGGAAGTGGAAAAGTTAGGGCCCCTTATGGTTGAATGCGATATAAAGGGCAACAGCCTTTTTGAACTGGAAAATGAAAAAATCAACAAAAAATTAAGCATATTGTACGAGGGTTTACGGCAGCCCGCATTGAAAAGGCTTGGCGAAGTAACATCTCCTTATGAGGAAATGGTATAGAAAAATTCGCCGCTTCTATGGATGCTAAGGAAGGGATATATTATGAGTCATGAAAAAAAGTGGTGGGATTTGCAGCTTGATACCAAGCCGGATTTCGATATGGCAATGAAGAGGGTGTATGCCTGGTATGAAGGAGAAATAATTGACAGACCACCTGTAAGGTTCAGCGCGCACAACGCGTTTATCAGCGAAAAGAATTCAAACCGTTCCTGGAAAAATATCGAGGAGAAATGGTTTGATACGGAATTTCAGGTTGAAAATTTTGCAGAATCAATAGAGGGGAAAAAGTTTCTTGCCGAAACATTTCCCGTATTCTGGCCGAACCTTGGCCCAAACGTATATGCTGCGTTTTATGGCTGCGAGCTTGTGTTTGAAGAAGTAACATCATGGGCCATGCACTGCATAACAGGTCTTGATGAGGTGGATGGACTTAAGCTTGATATGCAGAATAAATATTTTAAAAAACTGGAGGAAATGACAGAATACGCGCTTAGTATTTGTGCAGGCAAATTTATGGTGGGATATACGGATTTTCACCCCGGACTTGACTGCGTAGCTGCATGGCGCGGCACACAGAATCTCCTGCTCGATCTTTATGATGATCCTGATGGGGTTAAAAAGGCCGCCGAAAAATCGATTTACGATTTCCAGAAGGTATATGACCATTTTGATTCAATGCTTAAGAAAAGGAACCAATTATCGGTTACATGGATGGGCATACCTTCTTTCGGTAAAATGCACATCCCAAGCTGTGATTTTTCTTCCATGATATCAGAAGAACAATTTATTGAATACTGCCTTCCGATACTGGAAAAAGAAGTCAGGGCAATGGATCATAATATTTTCCATGTGGATGGAAAAGGTGTTGCGAGGCATACCGACGCAATATTGGACATACCGGAAATAAAGGCGCTCCAATGGGTACAGGGAGAAGGGGAAAGTAAGCCGATTATGCAGTGGATACCATACATAAAAAGAATAAGAAAAGCCGGGAAGTCCGTTGTGGTCGATATTGATAAAAATGAACTGGAAAGCTTTATATCGGAAGTAGAACCGGAAGGAATTTTCCTGTGCATGTCATCAGACAGTGAAGAAGAACAGAAAGAGATAATAAAAAGGGTAGAGAAATGGTAGACGGCGCAATGCCTGGTACAATTACAGGAATAATGAAAATATTTATTTAAAGCGGGTGAGGTTATGGAAAAAGTAAAGCTGTTTATAAATAATGAATTTATAGAATCAAAGACGCAAAAATATATGGATGTGTTTAATCCAAGTACGGGTTCCGTAATTGCGCAGGCGCCATGCTGCACGCAGGAAGAAATAGAAATGGCGGTACAGGCGGCAAGAAAAGCATTTAAACAATGGTCCGAAACACCTGTTTTGAAAAGGGTCCAGGTGCTTTACCGGCTGCGCGGTTTAATTGAATCCCACCTCGACGAACTTGCCCTGCTTGTAGCTACCGAAAACGGGAAGGTGCTCGAGGAAGCTGTTGGAGACGTACTTAAGGCAAAAGAAGCTACCGAACAGGCGATATCCGCTCCAAACCTTATGATGGGCGAATCACTGATGGACACTTCAATAGGTTATGATAGTGTGTTATACAGAGAACCTGTCGGGGTTTTTGCCGGGATAGCTCCTTTTAATTTTCCCGCAATGATACCGATGGGCTGGATGACACCCATGTGCATCGCATGCGGAAATACAATTGTCCTTAAGGCGTCGAGTGTAACGCCGCTTACCGCAATGCGTTTTGCGG
>DATCLI010000345.1:0-3465 GCA_036563955.1 Clostridia bacterium
ATCGCTGGCTTGGCGGAATGTTGACGAACTTCAAAACAATCCGTAAACGTATAGAAAGGCTCAACGAACTTCAGAAAATGCAGGAAGACGGTATATTCGACATTTTGCCGAAGAAAGAAGTAATCAAGCTGAAGCTTGAAATGGAGAAGCTTGAGAAAAACCTAGGCGGAATCCGCGAGATGAGAAAACAACCGGCGGCATTGTTTGTTGTTGATCCGAAAAAAGAAAGAATAGCAATTCTGGAAGCGAAAAAATTAGGTATTCCGATTGTCGCAATTGTTGATACTAATTGTGATCCTGATGAAGTTGAATATGTGATTCCAGGCAATGACGATGCTATACGCGCGGTTAAGCTTATAGCTTCAAAAATGGCGGATGCTGTAATTGAGGCAAGACAGGGTGAACAGTTCGAAGCTGCGCCGGTAGCGGATGAAAAGGAAAATGAAGAGGAAAGCCTGGAGGAAATTTCGCTGGATGATATAACACTCGATGAAGAACTCATCGGCGAAGACGAGGAAGAAGAAGTATAACAGTTTCATGAATAGGAGGATAAATAATGGAAATAACTGCTGGAATGGTTAAAGAACTGCGTGAAATGACCGGATGCGGAATGATGGACTGTAAAAAGGCCCTTGTCGAGAGCAACGGGAACATCGATAAAGCCGTTGAGTATCTAAGGGAAAAAGGCCTTGCCGCGGCGGCGAAAAAGGCCGGCAGGATTGCAGCTGAAGGAGTAGTTGATTCATATATCCACGGAGGCGGAAGGATCGGTGTTCTGGTCGAAGTAAACATAGAAACGGATTTCGCTGCCAAAAATGCAGAATTTCGCACGCTTGTAAAAGATATTGCGATGCAGATTGCTGCAAGCAACCCTCTGTATGTTTCAAGAGAGGAAATTCCTCCGGAGGTTATTGAAAAAGAAAAGGAAATTCTTAAGGCCCAGGCGATTAATGAAGGAAAGCCCGAAAATATTGCAGAAAAGATGGTTGCAGGCCGCATTGAAAAATATTATAAGCAGGTATGCCTTCTTGAACAGCCTTTCATTAAAGATACCGATAAAACGGTACTGGACGTAATTAACGAAAAGATTGCCACCATCGGTGAAAAAATAAGTGTTCGCCGCTTTACGCGTTATGAAATGGGCGAGGGGCTGAAAAAAAGAGAAGACAATTTTGCTGAAGAAGTTATGAAACAGGCAAACAAATAATTAATTCACAAAAGGGTATATTGTTATAATATGCCCTTTATTTAAAATACTAAATATCAAAGCTGGAATCCGCTATAACCGGATTAACCTGCAGTGACTGCATAGGGGGTTGGAAGCATAATATGAATCCAAAGTACAGGCGCATCATGTTAAAAATCAGCGGTGAAGCTCTTGCATCAGAAAACGGGTTTGGAATTGATCAGGGAATACTTGGAAAAATTTGCGAATCAGTTAAAGAAGCAACGGACATGGGAGTCGAAGTTGCCATTGTAGTCGGCGGCGGGAATTTCTGGCGCGGCAGATCAGGAATAGGCATGGACAGGACAACGGCAGATCATATGGGGATGCTCGCAACGGTAATCAACGCACTCGCTTTACAGGATACGCTTGAATCCAAAGGAGTGCCGACCAGAGTTCAGACCGCCATAGATATGAGAAGAATTGCCGAGCCGTATATCAGGGGACGCGCGGTAAGACACCTTGAAAAAAAGCGTGTAGTCATATTTGCATGCGGAACGGGAAACCCGTTTTTCACAACAGACACTGCTGCGGCATTAAGAGCAGCGGAGATTGATGCGGACGCTATTTTGCTGGCGAAAAACGTTGATGCGGTTTATGATTCCGACCCGAAGATAAACCACGAAGCAAAAAGGTTTGACAAAATAACCTATCTCGATATGATCAACCGCCAGTTAGGAGTTATGGATTCCACAGCTTCAACACTTTGTATGGATAATGATATCCCTATTGTTGTGTTCAGTATCAGGGAACCTGAAAACATAATAAAAGTACTGAAAGGACAAAACATCGGAACATATATTGCTAAGGAGGTATAGCGATGGATAACTCTTACAGTAATGTAACCGAAAAAATGGACAAAACAATTTTAGTTTTAAAGGAAGAGCTTGCTAATATTCGCGCCGGGCGTGCAAACCCGCGTCTTTTGGAAAAGATTACAATAGACTACTACGGCACGCCGACACCCATTAACCAGCTTGCAAACATAAGCATACCTGAAGCAAGGCAGATTGTTATTCAGCCGTGGGATTCTAAAATCCTTTCCGCGGTTGAAAAAGCAATATTGGCATCAAACATTGGTCTGACTCCGAATAATGACGGTAAGCTTATAAGGCTGATTTTCCCGCCTCTGACCGAAGAACGCCGTGTCGAGCTTACAAAACAGGTGAAGAAAAGCGGAGAGAACGCGAAAGTCGCTATAAGGCAGATTAGAAGAGATGCGATGGAACTTTACAAAAAAATGAAAAAGAACAGCGAAATAACGGAAGACGACTTAGCTGATACCGAAAAGGATGTTCAGAAAATTACCGACGGTTACATAGAAGACATTGATAAAATAGTAACCGCGAAAATTAACGAAATAATGGAAGTATGATATGAATACCGATATATTTGCCGGTATGTACCTGTGGGAAGCTAAAAAAGCGCTGCATAACGAGGGAGTGACAAACTACAGGATTGTTGTCACGGCTCCGCCAAGACAAACCGACAGGGAGCCTGATGATTACGATCGGGTAATATCGGTTGATTTAAAAACAGATCCGCCGCAGGTTTTGGTATGCAAAACATAGCTGCTGAACATATCTGGCATTCAAACATGTTTAACAACGGCAGAGGGCAATTAAGCTTTCTGCCGTTTCAGATCAGATTATTCCAGAGTAAAATATCTTTTTTCCAAATAAACTATTTACATGATAAAAGGCTTTATCTTTTATTTATTGCACAATGTCCGATATCTCCAGCTGTCGAATCCAAACGCGCCGAGATGTGTTACGGGTGGAATGCTCCGATATTGATCATATTTCTTCAAAAGGGTCAACTTTCCTCCGACGACCCGCCGGCCGAAGAAGAGCCGACTACCGTTACCTTCGTCGGCCCTGATAATGAGTGGAAGGTTTACCTTTACGAGAACGGTTTCTTGTTTGAGGACCAGTACTACCTCCTTGACAAAGCTGCAATGATCTTCTTTACTACGATGCATGCAGGATAATCCGGGTATTGTCAGTTCCCGATTTAATAATCGTAAATTCGGCTGGAATGCCATAAACTGCAATAAGACTGAAAAATGATTCCCGCGAGCGCATTCAGTTCAGGAAAAAATAAAAGTAATGTTATTGCATATAAACTTTTTATGCAAGAAAAAAGGCTTTTTATACAATTCTTTTTGCCTGTTTTTCCATTCAAACAAAAAAAAGGACGTTTCACGCAAATAATATCATATATATTGGTAAATATAGTAA
>DATCLI010000346.1:0-4940 GCA_036563955.1 Clostridia bacterium
AGCAGGGAAAAAGAAAAAAAGAAAAGCAAACGAGGTTTTGTTCGCACATCAAGCAGTACGGACGGTCTCATGGCGGGCTTAAGAAGAGACAGCGACAGCTTTATTCCCTCAATAAGGAAGCATATCCCCGATGCAAGTAAAAAAGTGCAGGAACGTGACAAACCGACTCGGGAAAAAGTTGAAGAGCCAAAGGTTCAGGATCTCGGAAAAGATGATATTATAGGTATTAATCCAAGAACTGATAGAATTAGAAGGCCTGTAGACAGTATTCTCAGTATCAAAAAAGTATCTTCGCGTGATGAACGGGAAAAAAGCGCAGCCGACGATGCGGCAGACAAAAAGGAGATTACCGATTCGGGCGGGCAGGCGAATATCGTTGAAGATATAAAAGACAAAAAAGAGCCGGTTATTGTGAAAACCGAATCACCGGTTACGGATAGGAGAAGCGAGGAACAGATAATTACTTCAAACATGGAAAAGACGGATAAGAATATGAAATTTGATAGCAAAAGCGTTCAGGAATACGAACAAATGCAGAAAATATCCGATAAGACGGCGGAGAAACCACAAAAGCCCGATACTGAGCAGGAGAAAGAAACAGTCGAATCGGTACTAAAAGAAACAGCAGCCCGAATTGAACCTGAAAAGACGGCCAGGGCCGTTGAAAGGGATGAAGAGGCTAAAAAGGTTCAACCTGAAGCTATAAAGAGTAAAAAAGAACCAGCTGCGCCGAAACCGGGCACTGAGCTCTCTGCCGAGCAGCGGCAGGTTAAAGCTGGAATTCCGGTCGCTGGCAAAGATGCTAAAGGACCGAAACCCGAAGCGCGCAAACGCCAGCAGTTTGCTCATTCCAAAGGTCAGGCGGAGAAATATGATAACGCTCAAACCAGAGAGCAGCCCCGAGGAAGGGAAAAGGAACAAAAAAACCTTGTTATCCCTAAAGTGAATATCGCTCCGGGTCTGGTCGAAGAAAAGAACAATTTAAGGGGTGAAAGAAGATCGGCCCTTACCCGTGACCTGGAAAAAGGAGCAAAACGGGAAGCCAAAATAGAGCAGCCAAGAAAAGATTTTCAGAAAGGGTTTGTTTTCACAGGAACGGACAGGAATAAATATAAGAAGAATTTTATTATCGGACATAAGGCAAGAGTTAATGATTTGTACTCCGACGATTATGTTCTTAATGAATTCTATGAGGAAAAAGAACGGCTTAAAAAAGACAGAAAGAGCAAAAGGGAAGCCAGACATATTCCTCAGAGAGCTGTCCTGAAAGAAATTACGATTCCTGAGAGCATAACGGTTAAAAACCTGGCTGAAGCATTAAAAAAGACATCCGCCGAAGTCATTAAAAAACTCATGTCAATGGGAATAATGGCAACGGTTAATGAAGTGCTCGACTTTGATACCGCCGCTATTATAGGCGATGAATTCAATGTCAGGGTAAATAAGGAAGTAGTTGTCAGCGAAGAAGAAATACTATTTGATGACACTGAAGACAGCGAAGAAGATCTTGTGACAAGGGCTCCTGTCGTTGTTGTTATGGGCCATGTTGACCATGGTAAAACCTCTCTTCTTGATGCGATCCGTAAAACAAACGTGGCCGATCATGAAGCAGGTGGCATTACGCAGCGCATCGGTGCTTATAAGGTCCGAATCCACGACAGGGATATAACGTTTCTTGATACACCCGGGCACGAGGCGTTCACGGCAATGCGGGCCCGCGGCGCAAAGGCGACGGATATTGCGATACTTGTTGTCGCCGCGGATGACGGCGTTATGCCGCAGACAGTCGAGGCTATAAATCATGCGAAAGCTGCGAATGTCAGCATAATTATTGCTATAAACAAGATTGACAAGCCGGGTGCGAATCCCGACAGAGTTAAGCAGGAACTGACAGAACACGGTCTTCTTGTAGAAGAGTGGGGCGGAGATGTCATTGCGGTGCCAATATCCGCCAAAATTGGAACAAATATCGATCAATTGCTTGAAATGGTCCTTTTAACGGCGGATATACTCGAATTAAAAGCGAATCCGAACAGGCAAGCCAAAGGTATTGTAATTGAAGCACAGCTCGATAAAGGGCGCGGCCCGGTTGCAACGCTGCTTGTTCAGCGCGGAACGCTGCATATTGGGGATTCGATTGTTTCGGGAACTACTTTGGGAAGAATCAGGGCGATGAATGACGAACACGGCCGCAGGATAGAATCAGCAGGCCCTTCGACGCCCGTTGAAGTAATCGGACTTGATGAAGTGCCCGAGGCCGGGGAGGTTTTCTATGCGGTATCGGATGAGAAGGTTGCGAAACACCTCATAGAAAGGCGTAAGAGTGAACAGCGGGAGCAGACTATTGGCGCCAAACGCAGAGTTTCACTTGACGATTTATTTGAACAAATAAGGCAGGGTGAAGTTAAAGAACTTAATATTATTGTGAAAGCCGACGTTCAAGGCTCTGTCGAAGCGGTAAAGCAGTCCCTTGAAAAATTAAGCAATGATGAGGTTAAGGTTAAAATTATTCACGGCGGCGTAGGCGCTATCAACGAAGCCGACGTCACATTGGCCGATGTTTCAAATGCGATTATTATCGGCTTTAACGTGCGCCCGCCTGCAAATGTTATTGAAGCCGCCGCTGCATCGGGTGTTGATATACGGCTGTACAGGGTTATATACAATGCTATCGAAGACATAGAAAACGCCATGAAGGGCATGCTTGAGCCTACATTTATTGAGGTTGTCGACGGTCATGCCGAAGTACGCCGGATATTCAAGGCTTCCAATATCGGAACAATCGGAGGATGTTACGTAATAGACGGAAAGATTATGCGCAGCTCCGATATAAGGGTTGTTCGTGACGGTATTGTCGTTTATGAAGGGAAACTGGCATCGCTCAAAAGATTTAACGACGATGTGCGTGAAGTCGTTCAAGGTTACGAATGTGGTATATTAATTGATAAGTTTAACGATATTAAAGAGGGGGATATTATAGAAGCATACCGGATGGAAGAGGTGGCAAGATAACCTTTATTTGGATGGTGATTATATGGAAAGAACGGACAGAATAGCAGGTGAGATGAAAAAAGAAATATCGGATATTATCCGTACCGGTATAAAGGATCCAAGACTGCCTGAATTTGTTTCCATAACCGGAGTTCGCGTGACTAAGGATCTGCGTTATGCAAAAGTATATGTAAGCGTTTTTGGAAACGAAGAACAAAAATCCGGCGCGATTAACGCGTTAAAGCATGCCGCCGGTTTCGTAAGGCGTGAATTGGGCCGAAGGATTAAACTCAGGTATACGCCCGAATTAATATTTGTTCCGGATGATTCGATAGAACAGGGAATACACATTAGCAAGCTTATTGAGCAAACTATGAAACCCGATAAAATATAGTTTTAATGCAGAGGTTGCCAATGAAAGGACTGAGCCTTTGAAAGAGTTGATAGAGCTTATAAATAAAGCGGACTCCATTGCTGTATTAACCCATTCTTCACTTGATGGGGATGCATTGGGTTCATCTTTGGGCATAGCGTTAGCCCTGGATTATATAGGGAAAAAGGTTACGGTTTTCCTTGGAGAATCCATTCCAAGGTCGCTCGAGTTTCTGCCGGGTCAGAACCTTATTTCCCCGGACTGCGATGAAACGTTCGATCTCGCGATCAGCCTTGACAACAGTGACATGAAAAGGCTTGGCAGCAGGGCTGATATATATACCGGCGCTAAAAAGAAAATCAATATAGATCATCATACAACAAACAGCATGGAGGCGGACAGCCTTTGGATTGATCATAATGCGTCGGCTACGGGAGAAATGGTTTATAAATTAATTAAGGCTATGGGCATTCCAATCAGCAAAGATATCGCAGTATGCCTTTATACCGCGATAATAACGGATACGGGTGGTTTTCGTTACAGCAATACGACGCCCGACAGCCATATTATTTCCGCGGAGCTTATTAAATGCGGAATCCCGTTTGCCCGCATAGTAAAAAAGGTTTTTGACATAGTTTCGCATTCAAAAATGTCTTTGCTTAAAAAGACAATTCAGAATTTGACGCTTTACTACGAAGGAAAGGTTGCCGTATCCTGGCTTCTGTACGATGACATATATCCCCTGAACGCTCAGTCCGACGACTTCGAAGGTCTTGTTAATGTGGGTGTGAACCTTGAAGGCGTCGAAGTGTCGCTTTTTATACGCGAGGAAGAACCGGGACGTTTTAAAGGAAGCCTCAGGGCGAACGATTACGTTGATGTCGCGAAAATCGCCGGAAGGTTTTCCGGCGGTGGTCATAAAAGAGCCGCAGGTTTTACTTATGAGGGGAACCTGGACGAAATTATAAGGCTGGTCCTTGATGAAATAAACATGGAGCTGTAAATGAACGGTATTTTATTGTTAATCAAGCCTCCGAACATGACTTCGTTTGATGTTGTAGCCTGGCTTCGGAAAATTACCGGGATAAAAAAAATCGGCCATGCCGGTACGCTCGATCCCGCGGCGTGCGGTCTGCTCCCCGTTTGCATCGGGAAAGCCGCAAGGACGCTGCCGTGGTTTTCGGAATTTGATAAATCCTACCGTGTTGAAATGGTTCTTGGTATTGCTACCGATACTTATGACAGTGAAGGCAGTATTCTCTGTGAAAATCCCGTTAAACCTGACAATTCCCATATCAAATCCGTTATCAGCGAATTCACCGGTGAAATTGATCAGATACCGCCGATGTATTCGGCTGTCAAAGTAAGCGGCAAACGGTTGTATGACCTTGCGAGAGAAGGTATTGAAATCGAGCGTAAAGCCCGCAGGGTTGCAATATATGATATTGATATTCTGGATATAAAAAATGAGGGTCCTTATCCTGTTGTCAGATTTGATGTAAAATGCTCAAAAGGTACATATATACGTTCACTTTGCAATGATATAGGCTTAAAACTTGGCTGCGGCGCTCATATG
>DATCLI010000347.1:0-3188 GCA_036563955.1 Clostridia bacterium
GTACAGGCTGTCCCGATGGAAAAAGTGCGGCGTCAACCGCTCAGATACTAACTGATACGGTAGATTTACCCCTTCAGAATAATCCTTCCTACATTGCATCGGCACCCCGGGAAGCAGTGCCCACTCCAATCGTCATAAAAAAAGCATCAGCCACTATTTTATCGGCCGGAGACGTAATCATGCATGACGCTGTTATACAGTCGGGGAAAACGGAATCAGGCGGCTATGATTATAACGGGATCTTTGAATTTGTAAAGCCATATGTGGAAAAAGCAGATTATTCGATTATAAGCTACGAAGGTGTTAGCATGGATTCCGACAAAAACTATACCGGTTATCCTTTATTCAATGCACCTCCTGACATTATCTCCGCATTCTCCTATGCCGGATTTGATATGGTGAACAACGGCAATAACCACTGCCTTGACAGGGCTCTTGCCGGTCTTTTGGAAACAAGAAGCATTATTAAACAGAAAAACCTGCAGGTTATAGGTACTTTTCAGGACGCTGCCGAGCCGAGATATAAAATTCAGGATATAAACGGCATTAAGGTTGGTATTCTGTCGTATACATACGGCTGCAATATGAACGAGAACAGGCTTACTGATGAAGAACGCAGTGCACACCTGAATCTTATTGACAAAAACAAAATCGAAACGGAAATTAAGACTCTTAAGCCTAAGGCCGATATTATCGTTGTTTTGATTCATTGGGGCGCGGAATACAACAGAAGTGCGACCGATGAGCAGAAAAAACTTGCCGAAAGCATGTTTTCATGGGGAGCCGACATTATCCTAGGCTCACATCCCCATGTTGTGGAACCGTCCGAAACTATTGAAACAGACGGCGATACTAAATACTTAATATACAGTATGGGCAACTTTTTATCGAACCAGATCGGCGGAAACAATCCAAACCCGAGAAATAATGATTTTACTGAAGACGGCATGATGATTAATATACAAATAGAAAAAGACTTTCAGACCGGAAAAACGTCAATTGTATCCGTGAAGCATATCCCGACATGGGTTTACAGATATACTGAAAACGGGATATACAAGTATAAAATATATCCCGTTCCTTCACCTGATCATGAAAGTTTGGAGTGTTTGGACGAAGCCCTTGTTAAAAAACTTAAAAATTCTTATTCGAGGACAATGGAGCTTGTAAAGGACTACCCCTGATTCAGTTTTCCTGCTTTTTTCTTGATTCCTCAATAGTATGCGAGCAGCTTTCAAGACTGCATGTATACAGTACCTTATTCCCCCTGTATTTCTTAGTCATAAAATTCCCGCATTCCGGGCATTTTTTGTCAGAGTGCATATCCCAGGAAGAATAACCGCATTCGGGATAGTTTTCACAGCCTAAATAATTTTTGCCCGTTCGTGTCTTTTTAATATATATACGTCCGCCGCATTTCGGGCATGTTACCCCAGCTTCTTCAAAAACGGGTTTTGCGTTTCTGCATTCCGGGAACCCCGGACAAGCCAGGAACTTGCCGTATCTGCCAATTTTTACAACCATCTTTCTGCCGCATTTTTCGCATACTTCATCGGATTCCTCAACGGGCAGCCGGACTTTTTCTATTTTTTCTTCAGCTTCCCTGACTGTTTTGCTGAAGCCGCCGTAAAATTCTTTCATGAGTTCTTTCCAGCCAAGTTTTCCTTCCTCTATTGAATCGAGCTTAGCTTCCATCTCGGCCGTAAAATTGATATTAACAATATCTTTAAAATGTTGTTCGAGCAAATTGTCAACTATCTTCCCTAATTCCGTAGGTACGAGAAACTTTTTATCCTTTACAACGTATCCCCTCGTTATTATAGTACTTATTATCGGTGCATAAGTGCTTGGCCTTCCGATGCCTTTTTCCTCCATCGCTTTTACGAGCATTGCTTCGGTATATCTTAAAGGAGGCTGCGTAAAGTGCTGGGAAGGTGTAATCTCCAAAGCTTTAACCCTCTCCCCTTCAGTCAGTTCAGGGAGTATGCTTTCCTCTTCTTCCCCGTTTATTTCATCGTAGCTTTCTTCATAAAGAACCAGATAACCATTGAATTTAATTCTTGAACCTTTTGCTTTAAACAAATACCTGCCGGCTTCAACGTCAACTGACATTGTATCATATAAAGCGGATTCCATCTGAGATGCGATAAAACGCTCCCATATAAGCCTGTAAAGCCTGGAAAGATCTCTTTGCAGCGAATTTTTAACGGTCTCAAGCGGAATCTGCAGGGTTGTAGGACGAATTGCTTCGTGAGCGTCCTGTGCGGTCGATTTCGTTTTATAAATCCTCGGTTTTTCAGGAAGATATTTTTCTCCGTATTTACCTTGAATATAATCCCTTGCTTCCGATAAAGCTTCGTTGGAAATACGCGTGGAGTCTGTGCGCATGTATGTGATTAGACCTACTGCTCCTTCCCCTTCTATATCGACGCCTTCATAAAGCTGCTGCGCGAGCATCATTGTTTTTTTAGTGCTGAAACCGAGCTTCCTTGCTGCTTCCTGCTGAAGCGTACTCGTTGTAAATGGCGGAAGCGGCGCCCGTTTCTTTTCGCCGTGTTTTACCTTACCGATTACATATTGGACTTTGTCAAGCTCATTAAGAATGTTGTTTACTTCTTCTTCCCGGCTTAACTCGATTTTTTTGTCCTTCAGCCCGTAAAAACGAGCTTTAAAGGTTTTTCCGTCCTCTTTTTTAAACAGCCCTTCAATCCGCCAGTATTCCTCGGAAGCAAATTGTTCAATCTCCCTTTCCCTGTCACATATCATTTTCATCGCTGCGGACTGCACTCTGCCTGCACTCAAACCTTTTCTGACATTCCGCCACAAAAGAGGGCTTATCTCATATCCGACTATGCGATCAAGCACGCGCCTGGCCTGCTGGGCATCAACAAGATTCATATCAATAGGCCTTGCTGATTTAACCGCCTTCGTAACCGCGTTTTTTGTTATTTCATTAAACGTTATTCTGCATTTTTCACTTTCCGGTATATTCAGAATACCTGACAGATGCCATGATATGGCTTCCCCTTCGCGATCAGGGTCGGTGGCGAGAAAGACTTTCTCTGCTTCCTTTGCTTCTTTCTTCAGTTCTGAAATAATGCTGCCTTTACCTCTGATATTTATATATTTCGGTTCAAAATTATTTTTTATATCAACTCCTATGCTGCTTTTCGGAAGATCGCGTATAT
>DATCLI010000348.1:0-4749 GCA_036563955.1 Clostridia bacterium
TTATACCTTTAGTTGTTGAGATAATACCTGCTTTTTGTAATTTCTGCGTGCTGTGCAAAAAGAAAATAAAGCTGAAAATAACAAAAGCCAACAGGGAGCTGGAGTTCTATCCGGAAATAACACTGATACTGCCGGTTTACAATACGGGGGATACTCTTAAAGAATGCATAGAATCAATAGCAAGATCGGATTATCCCCATGAGGCGATTCATATAATACTCGTTAATAACAAGAGTACTGACAACAGCTTCGAGGTTTTCCAGGAGTGCCAGAGGGAACACCCCGACCTGATTATGAATTGGATGGATTCGGAGCAGGGAAAATCAAAGGCTCTAAATCTCGCTTTGTTCAACAGCCATGGGAAATACATTATCCATATAGACAGTGACGGTGAGCTTCATCCGAAGGCACTCAAGAATGTTGTCAAGAGATTTGAGCATGACCCGAAAACCCACTGCCTGACAGGGGTTATCCTTACAAATCCCAGGATGATAAACGAAACAAAGAATTTCTGGCTTCGTTTACTGCAAAAGGCTGAATATTTCGAGTACTGCCAGGCGTTTTTGGCGGGCCGGAATTATCAATCCGAGGTTGACAAGATATTTACAATGTCGGGGGCGTTTTCAGCATTCCGCAAATCAGCCATACTTCAGACACAGATGTATAATACCGATACCGTCGGTGAGGACACCCATGTTACTTTCCAGGTCAGGGAAAAGCTGAACCTGAAGGTGAAGCTGTGTGAGAATGCGATATATTATGTAGATCCGATTGAAAGCTTCAATAAATTATACACCCAGCGGCAGAGATGGCAGCGGGGTGAAATTGAGGTTGCCCATATATTCCTGAAGAAGGATGTTAAGGCGGTGTTTGGGTTTGCCTCAAACTTTGCAGTCCGCCTGTTAATCAGCGACCATACATTTACATTTCCGAGAATGATATGGTTTTTTGCCCTTATATGCCTGATTTTCATGAATTATCCGCTGAAGCTTATTATTGTTTCCACAGTGCTTATATATGCGTTGTATACATTCTCGTCATTTCTGTTCTTCTTGAATGTATTGAGCTTTTTTGGCGAGTTCAAAGAAGAACGAAAATTTTACATGAAAAAATGGTACTTTATACTGCTTATGCCTATTTATAACTTCATAACATTCTGGTTCCGGTTTGCGGGAATCATAAATTCAATAAAGGAAGACAGAAGCTGGAAGACCAGAACATTGACACAGGAACGGATGCTGGTAAAAGAAACTGTAAAAAATGATTTTCAAACCGTTATCGGGAAAATCAATAAAATAAAAAGAAAAATATCAGCGGAGTGAAGTCATGGGAAAAGAACTTGTTGTACTGCTTCCTGCCTATAATGAGGAGCAAAATGCCCGGCAGATGGTCGAATCATGGAAGCAACAGGAGGATATAGTAAACGGGTACGGACTGGCTCTTCGTATTGTGGTTGTAAATGATGGAAGTGCGGATCAAACCAAAAGCATATGTGAGCAGCTTGCGGAGGAATATGATAACTTTAAACTCATTAATCACCCAATAAATAAAGGATTGGGAGAGGCAATTAAAACCGGCATTTTTTATGCGGTCAAGGAATGTCCGGATTGCAGGTACGTATGCATAATGGATTGTGACAACACCCAGGACCCTGTGTATATCAAGGATATGCTCGAAAGAATCGGAGCAAATGGCCCGGAGACAAAGGCTGATGTTATTATTGCTTCAAGGTACAGAAAAGGCTCGCAGGTACAGGGCGTATCAAGGCTGCGGCTTCTTACCAGTGAAGGGGCCAGGTATGTATTCTCAGCAATAATCCCGGTGGAGAATGTCAGGGATTATACATGCGGCTATCGGCTTTACTCGGTGGAAATATTGCGGCGCGGGTACGGTAAATTCGGGGATGATCTTATTGAAGAATCAGGATTTACATGTATGGCCGAGCTGTTGCATAAGCTGTACATAGTCGGTGCCCGCTTTGCTGAAATACCTTTTGTGCTCAGGTATGATTTTAAGAAGGGCAGCAGCAAAATGAAGGTTGTTAAGACGGCGAAAAACAGCATAAAGCTTGCTTTCAGACTAAGAAAGACAAGAAAGAGAATACTTGTATGCGGCAGATAAAGGGAGTAGATGACAATTAATAAGGAAACAAGGAAAAAAAGAATAGTGCAGCAAATCATTATTATTGCGTCTGTTTCTCTTGTGGTATCGGCTGTTATCTTGTTTATTTATATAGAACTGAGTAATAACAGAGCCGCTTATATCCGGAATTATAAAAATGAACAGCAGATGCTGACCGAACAGGTTTCACTGCGGATGAAACTATATATGGAATCGGAAGGAATGGACATATCGGAGGCCATCGGCACGATAATTAATGAAGTTGAAACCAGTGCCAGCAGGTATTGGTTTTTTGCTGAAAATGACAATATGCTGTTTGTCAGGGATTATAATTATTCGAAATTATTTTCGTTAATAACACTGCCTGAGTTTATTGAGATCTGCGAAAGCAACGGTATTATCGCTTCATACAGCACCATAACAGTCCGGAAAAATCAATACGCTGTAGGTATATGCGCAAAGGAAATATATGTTATTGAAAAAGGGCGGATAAATCAGCATAATATCTATATAGCCATACCAATTACCGTAATCGGTGCGGTAATTCTGGTAGTCCTGTTTTATTCGGTGTTTGAAATCGGCAAGAGAAAGGAACGAATATATGAACTGGAACAGGAGGCTATTGAGAGAAACAAGGTAATCGACAGGCTGACCAACAGCTTAAAAAGGCTATACTCACAAAACGGTATTAACAGCGGCAATACCAGGGTATATAGCAGGGCGGTGTTAATGTCCCTGCTTGATAAAATACAGAAAGAAAATATTGTACCGTTAACAATTATTGTAATTGTAATGGCAACAGAAGACAGAGACCGGAATATACCATATGGGGTTATGTCGTCCGTTTCGAATTATATTAATCAAAAGCATATCGTAGCGGAAATAGAAGCGGGCATTTTTACAATACTCCTGTTCAATACAAAAGCTGACGGTATAGGTGAAATGAAGGACAAGATTGTTAACGAATGGGCGGTTCCCCTGAAAAAAGAGGGTTATTTTATACAAATGGGCGTTTCCTGCATAGAAGACTACAATGCCGATGTGGAAAAGGTTTTTGACCTTATATGTAAGGAAGTGTCAAGAGGAACAGGGCAATGATTAAGGATTTGGCAAAAAGGTTATTGAATATTCCGTTATTTAATTATCTGCTGAATTCGGTTATCGTTACGGTTATTGACGTGGCGCTGGTCTGGCTTTTGTACCGGGTTCTGCATATTCATGTCGTGGTATCGAATACAATAGGGGTTGTCACAGGGTTCATCCTGCATTACATATTGACTGTCAAATCCGTGTTTAAATCTAAATATGACATGGTAAGCTTTATTGTTTACCTTGGAACCTTTCTTTTGGGATTATTCCTGGCTGACTGGCTGATATACATAGGGGAGAACGAATTGTTCGTCAAAGCCGGCGAGAATGTCAGGTTCCTGTTAAGCAAGGGAATATCCGTGGCACTGCCGTTTTTTGTGATGTATTTTATTCGCAGGTTCATTTTCAGTTTGATTAATAAAAAGCGATAATACATGTTTTATTTGCTGATAGAGGGATATATTATGAGATTCAGAAGGTACAAATTCAAATTCTACCTTAACGCAAGTCATGCAATATATATAAATGGCGCCTTGGGAGAAAGGCATCCTCACACATGGGAAATAACTCTTCATGTTTTAAAGGAGAGGGAGGATTTTATCCAATTCAATATTGTTGAAGAAAAGGTCAAGGAATGGATGAACAGGTACCAGGACAGCTTCCTTAATAAGGTGGATCCATTCGACACGATTAATCCCACATTGGAGAACTGCTGTGATTACTTCAAGGACAAGCTTGAAGTCATACTGCGCAATGAAGGCTGGATTTTGCTGTCCATAGAAATGAGCGAAACACCGACCAGGGCTTATATTATTGATTTACACCCGTATGAGGAGAGTTTATATAGCCCGGATGATTGCGAAAGCGTGGCTGACAGTATACTTCAGCAGATTCTGGAAGGAAGGGACTTATAAAGAATGTGGCAAAAACCGGTAGAGCATGATATGGCACAACTTAATATCAAGTCCCGGAAAAAAGGTGTCCCGGTTGTAATAAAGCTTATATTTTCAATATTGCTTATGGCAGCAGGGGCTTTTATTTTGATGTTTGTTCTCAGGGAAAAGGGATATTATATCTCCGGAAATGACGCATGGGGACATTTTTTCAAATCGGACCTGATGTACCGGAGCATCTTGAGTGGAGATTATTATCCCCTGTATACCAACCTTTGGTATAACGGTTTACAGCCTTACCGTTACTGGGCTCCGCTTCCGTATTATATTCTGGCTTTTTTTGAGTGGCTGGCAAAAGGGGATATTATTGCAACATATTACTATTTTGTGGGCTTTTCTTTTTTTGCCGGCGGATGCGGATGGCTGCTGTGGGGGTTATCTACCAGGAGAATGGCGCTTTGCACATTTTTAGGTTTTATGTGGTTTTTCCTGCCCGATAATATCCGTGTGTTTTTCTGTGAAGGAAATGTCCCCCGCATAATTACCGCGATTATCATACCTTATTTGGCTTATTGCATATGGTTGTTTGTTGAGAAGGAAAAAAAAATAACTGCGGTTTTTATTACCCTGCTGATGTCGATGATGG
>DATCLI010000349.1:0-2622 GCA_036563955.1 Clostridia bacterium
AAACAAAAGTGCTTCAAGCCTTGTTTATTATTTTAATTCCGTTAGGCATATTGTATTTATCAGGCAAAAAAAAGTTTATTGGCCTGGCCAGCCCTATCCTGTTAAGTTATATCGCCGGTATTGCAATTGGAAATCTGGGTCTTGGGCTAAAAGAGAACATTTCAATGCAAATTTCTGAAATAGCGGTGCCTGTTGCTATTCCATTCATTTTGTATTCACTCGATATTAAAAAATGGCTGAGGATGACAAAAACTACCACAAAGTCTTTTACACTGGTTATAATAAGCGCCATAATAAGCACGGTGTTGTCTGCGCTGGTATTGGGGGGCGCCGTGCCTGAAACGGCTAAAATTTCCGGAATGCTGGCAGGATGTTATACCGGCGGCACGCCAAATTTGGTTACGGTAGGTTTGGCTGCCGGGATAAATAACGAAACGCTCGTTCTTGTAAACGGCGCTGATATTATTGTCGGAGGGCTGTATTTTCTGTTTATTATTGGGCTGGCGCCTGCTTTGACGAAAAAAATCCTTCCTCCGTTTGTAAAAGATCAGGAAACCGCAGAACCAGCGGCTGTCCTGGAAAAAAGGAAAAAGACCGTTTCGGATATTGTGATTGCTTTTTCGGTAATGCTTCTGATTGTCGGTGTTTCGGCTTTAGTCCCGATTTTGTTGTTTGGTGAAATCCAAATTGCGGTATTCTTTTTGATACTGACGGCATTGAGCATAGGTGCTTCAATGTTTGAAAGGATAAGGAAAATACCGGATACTTATAATATCGGGCTGTATTTTATAATGGTATTTTCGGTTGCTATGGGAAGCATGTTTAACTTCAGGACAATCTTCACAAAATCATCGGTTAATATTTTAATATATACGTTTGTAATTTGTTTTCTTTCGGTATTTATTCATTTGCTGCTTGCGTGGCTGTTCCGCATCGACTCGCATACATTTATTATAACATCTGTCGCGGGTATATTTGGTCCGGCGTTTGTGCCGTCTGTCGCCGAAGCAATACGCAACCGGGATGTTATTCTTGCCGGGATCACTTCGGGGCTCGTGGGTTATGCTGTGGGAAACTATGTAGGTATGCTCGTCGTATGGATTATAAATTTGCTAATGTAATTGCCTGGCCGCGAAATTTGTAATAGTATATATAATGGTGGTTGAAGTGAAAAAAATAAATTTCCTGAATCTGTTTTTTTTGGTTCTCGGCTTTATAGGAATTGCTGATACGATAATTGTGCGCGCATTTGTTCAGAACATGGATTTGGGAGTGCTTTTGCCTTCGGTAATAGGTGTCGTCTTTATTATTCTTTACTTAAGGCCTTTGTGGGACAAGTACTACATGAAGTTAAACCATGTGGTTAAGCGTATTATATACTGGGGATTTCTTGTGTTCCTGACTGTTTTTATTATTGTCGAAGGCTGTATAATTATTGGCGGAATTTACAAGCCGCGTCCTGAAAAACAGCCGGAATACGTGGTTGTTTTGGGAGCGGGGGTTCTTGAGAACGGTATGCCTACTCTTTCCCTGGAAAAGCGTTTGGAACGCTGCATTGGTTATGCCGAAGAACACCCGGATACTATGATTGTTGTATCCGGAGGCCAGGGTAAAACGGAACCTATGACTGAAGCTGAAGCTATGGCACGGTATCTTGTTGACAGAGGAATTGAGCCGGGCAGAATAATACTTGAAGACAGAGCGACAAGCACAATGGAAAATTTTAAATACACGAGAGAGATAATTGGAGAAGTAGACGAAATTGCTTTCATAACTAACGATTTTCATATGCTGCGCTCCGGTATGCTTGCAAAAAGAAACGGCTTTAAGGCGTACGGTTATGGGACACCTACGCCCGGAATTGTTTTGGTAAACAGCTATCTGAGGGAATTTTTCGCATTTATAAAATCACTTCTGCTCGATTATTGACGTTTTTCTTACTGTGGTTTCCTGTCTTTAACAAGAGTGTCCAAAATCTCGGAGTACAGCTCTTGAGGATAGGCAGTCCAGTTTTTGCAAATATTCCTTGCATCTTCCTTAGAGCCTGCGGCTATTTTTATTTCAATCAACGGGAATGCATCCTCTCTGATTTTTAGAGTGGCCGTATATCCATTATCATCATCAAGTGTATAATCTGCCGTGATCATCATTTCGTTGCGTATATTGTTACGCATTGTTTTTACTATCTCACTGACCCTCTTTTTTAGTCCTTGAGGGAGCATATGTTCGAACATATTTAAGACAGACAGCCCTTTCTCCGTAATGTTGTATATTTTGCGTCCGTTATCACTATCGATATGTATAAGGCCTTCTTCAACCAGTTCGCCGAAATACTGCCTTAAGAAAAAGTAATTCATAAACCTGTTCTCAAGCATTATTTTTGTGAAACGGATATCGTCTACGGGCATATTCAGGCTCCGCATAAAAAAGAGTATAAAAACCTTACTTTCGGCTATTTCTGAATAAATATCCTCTTTTTGCATAAATCCTCTATGTGGCATTTGCGATGTTATATATTTTGAGTTCCGCTGTACAATATATTGCGGGTATGCATTAAAGCTTGTCATTATATATTGTACAGCGGATTTTTATTAAGGTTACATCGCAAAAGCCTTTCCATGC
>DATCLI010000350.1:0-3897 GCA_036563955.1 Clostridia bacterium
CTCTCGATAATAACTATATGGCGTCACGCCAATTATTTCCTTGAAAAGTCGTGCAAGATGGTGACGGCTTATTCCTGCGCTCCTGGCAATCCTTTCAAGATCATAATCATCGCTCCAATGCTCGTCGATAAATTGTTTCGCTTTCATGATGTCCAGCCGCATCCGGCAGACACGCTTTGTCATAAATACGGTGACTACATAAATAATCGAATTATCTTCACTCCGCAAGGGAAAGGAGGTGATATCCTGGTACAGATCGCTTTCCACGCGTTTTATCTGATTGGACGCGTATCGGTTGCCAATTTCCTCAAAAGGAACTTTTAAATCATGGAGAGATAGAATTTCACCTTCAAAAACACGCCGGATGTAATCTGATAAGCCAAGCCTGCAGTTTATGTAAGGGTCATTTAGGATGTTAAGCCTTCCGACGATTTCCTGCGCATTAATACGAAAGAAATCTACAAAAGACTGATTAACAAACAGGCTTAACCCGTCTGGTGAGAACACTTCTATCGGAACGGGGAAAAGTTCCAGAACAGAAAACATCTCACGCATATCTTCTGTTGATTGGCCAATAAAAGCCACAGGTTTTTCTACAGACGGGTCATTTTTCTTCATCGACCTGACTTCCTTCCAAATATGCCGTTAAATAACCCTTTTCATCGCCCGTGTATTTCAGGCTATATTTATATGACTATGTTAACACATGGAATTTACTTATTCAAATACATCTTACGGTTAATTATCATCCAAAACTTTTTCAGGTCTGGTACTATGATCGCCTGGAGCCCGCTGATTTTAAAAAAAGCGGGATTTTCCCGCTTTTACTGTTGAAGTGCTTCCATTACTGCCGAATGCAGCGCCTGTGCAGCTTTTTCCTGAAAATCGTCCGTAACTAAACGCTGCAATTCCGATTTGTTGGTCATATATCCCAACTCCGCGATAACGGCCGGCATCCGCGTTTGGCGGATCACAACAAGGTTTGGCCTTGGTATAATTCCCCAATCTCTTGTCTTTAGTGTATTAACAAGGTGTTTCTGTACAATTTGGGCAAGCTTTCTGCCGTTGAAAATGCTGTCATCTGCGGTCGGGTAATATAAAGTCATTACTCCCTGGGTGGAGGTGTTTGGGGATGCATTGTGGTGAACACTGACAAATAAATCCGCATTGAGTTTATTTGCTGTTTCAGCTCGTGTGTACAATCCCACATCCCTGTCGTCCGTTCTTGTCATATAGACTGTAACTCCCGAAGCTGTCAGCTTGTCTTTCAGTATTCTCGACACCTTAAGGTTAAGATCCTTTTCATTGACATTTCCATACACCGCTCCCGGGTTACTTCCACCGTGGCCGGGATCAATAACAACAATCTTATTTATATGTACGTTTTCTCGTGTCTTGCCCCGGCTGATTTCCGGAAACCACTCCGTTTCCCCTGTAGTCGATACCAATACGGAACGGACTTCCTGGCTCCAGAATACTGCCGCGCCCAGTGCTTCCGCCGTATAGCGAAGCGGTATCATCACCGCGCCATTATACAGCGTCGGCTGTACAGGCATCTGTTCAAGCTTGTCCCCGTTCAGGCAGTTTGGATTCGCATTATACATTACAAGCTTTTTATTTTCAGACAGTATGCTGATTTTCCATTCATCCGGTTCCCACGTGTATGAAGCCCCAAAAATTGAACAAAACGTATTAAGTGGTACGAGCACAATTCCGTTCCGGCAAAGGAATCCTTCTTCAGCGTCTACCCTTTGACCGTCCGCTACCAGGTTGATATCAGCCTGAATGTAATCACCTGTGTTTTGTCCTGAGACCGGCAGCACTCCAAAAAATAAGATCAACAAAAGCAATGTTGCGGTAAACTTTTTCAGCAGCATTTCACCTCCCGAATATGTTCGCTGCTATTATGTTTACATAATCTATCCAAGTATACAATACTCTGGGGAGAAATGTAATGAAACAGAAAAAGATTTAATGATGTTGTCATAAAAATTTAACAATTAGAATACATGTATGGAAATGTGTGCTATTCCCGGCTTATTTTAGGACGCAGCTTTTCCTGGTAGAATTTAATCCATAATGTAAAAATCCAGTCAAAAGCAAAGAATAAAATCTCCAGAAGAATAATAATTACAAATACGGGGAGAATCTCAAAAAAATTCCCGGGTATAAACATTAACGCAATCTTCCACATTATAAACAGCGCCGCATTGAAAAAAACGAACTTCAAAACCAATTCGACGGCAATCCTGTTAAGTTTCTCAATATGGCTTTTTACGAGGGAGTATATGCCGAAAAACAAAACATACGGAATAACGGCTGTTTTTTCGGGAACCAGAAGAAAAGCCAGCAGCGATGACGCCACAAAACTAATCCATCCGAATAAAACCCCGCACTCCATAATAACAACCGACAGCAGAAAACCGGCAAAAACATAAAAACCGAGTTTCCCTGTCGGCAGAATATTCTCCAGAAAAAGCGCGGCAACCGAAAGAGCCGTTAAAATACCGGCAACCGCAATCTTTTTTGAATATTTAAAGCTATTTTTTTCACCCATAGCTCACCTTATCCTGTTGTTCAGTAGTTATACTTTTATCAGCAGCATCCGATCAAATCGCCTCCGCAGCATTCACAGAGGCTGTCGGCGCACCACAGCGTTGTACATATTGAACACATGTCAGGGCTCTGACGGTAACCGCCGCCGTAATACGGGTTTTGGCGGTATCCGTAATATTGGTTGTTAACGCGGTTTAAAGCGTCGCGGTATTCCAAATTGTTCGGTTCCATTTCAACAGCCCTTCGCAAAAGCACATTTGCCCTGTCATACCAGCCGCGTCTTAAAAACAAAAGACCCTGAAGGTAATGCCATGTCGAATCCCTGACCTGCATAGAATCAAGCAGCTGCTGCGCCTGGGTGAAATTTCCGTTTTGAATCAGCATTTTAATACGGTATGCCATCTGATCTGCTTGCTGGTAACTGCCGGTAAAACCGCTCGTACCGGTACCGGTGCTCTGCCTGCGCTGGTATTGGTATGATTGCTTCTGCCCATTGCCGGCGTTTTTAATTATATAGTCATATGCCTCATTTATTTCACGGAGCTTTTCTTCGGCCAATTCAGAAAGCGGATTATCCATATACCTGTCGGGATGATATTTTTTTACCAATTCCCGATAAGCTTTTTTTACTTCTTCTATACTTGCGCCGTCTTTCAGCCCCAACACTTCATATGGGTTTCTCATCACAACCTGCTCCCATCTCAAGAACCTGCCTTGTCTTCATAAGAAGGCCGCGGTATATGATATTTTCCAGTATACCATGGTTCTTTTTTACATCCAGTAAGGAAAATGCCTTTTCCATCTCGCTCAGAGAATATACAAGTATAAATTCAACCTCATTCTTAACCCTTTGCCTGAAAGATTCTACATCCTCATTTTCCCCGTACTGAAATTGAATTACCAACGGGTTATAAGCCCCTCGTTTTATATTATCTTCAATATCATCATATGCATCCAGAAGATATATCCATTTGCCGAGATTATATCCTATCCACCCAAGTATTTTTTTAACGGAATCATCTCCAGCAGAGTATTCAAATATTTTCTGCATTATACCGGCAAACGGTTCGGATGCTTCGTCCATTTGCCCGCATCCGCTGCGTTCCAGCTTATTCAGCGCCAAAAGGCCTTTTTTAATATCCCGGACCAAATCCGGGTATTTTTTCTTAATCCTTTTGTAACCTCTTCTTAACGTCAATAATCCAATCGGGCTGAAAAGCTTTTTTTCATCCTGCCATTTATCTTTCAAGTTATAGTACGCAAGCAAAATGTTGATGTCTGATGAAAATTCAATTACATCGCTGAAGTCAGTCATAAATCTTTTATTCAGCGGGTGTATAA
>DATCLI010000351.1:0-5407 GCA_036563955.1 Clostridia bacterium
ATTATCGGAAGAAAAATTTCGTAATTATGCGGAGGAATTTTAATATGGCGGAAGGGAAAACAAGGCATATGTTTGCAGGCGGAAATACCGCGGAAGGCTTTTTCAGCTATTATGACCATATACTGCCCCAGGAGAAAGCCGAAAGGATAATTATCCTGAAAGGCGGGCCCGGAGTCGGAAAATCAACATTTATGAAAAAGATTGCTGCACATATGCTAAAAAAGGGCTTTGACGTTGAATACATGCATTGTTCGAGCGATCCGGACAGCCTTGACGGCGTTGTGTTCCCCGAGAAAAATACTGCGCTTATTGACGGAACGGCTCCTCA
Source organism: Clostridia bacterium (assembly GCA_036563955.1). GTDB lineage: Bacteria > Bacillota > Clostridia > DSM-8532 > DSM-8532 > DTU069. The sequence continues at coordinate 329 of DATCLI010000351.1, forward strand.
TATTGTTGATCCGAAAAATCCCGGAGCTGTCGATGAAATAATTAATCTTGGCGAATTCTGGGATGATGACGGCTTTAAGCGAAATAAAGAGAATATTTTGAACATTAACCGGAAAATTGGAATTACCTTTCAAAGGGCATACAGTTATATAAGCGCGGCATACTCGATTTACAGGGATAATGAAGCGCTTTACGGCATGGCTGTGAATAACGGAAAAGAAAATGTTGTGATCTCGCAGATCGTTTCCGATATCTTCGGCGGGATTGATGTTTCAGAAGTGACAGGCAGGCAGCGCCGGCTTTTTGCGTCGGCAATCACGCCTAAAGGTTTTGTAAACCACCTTCCGACACTGGTTACTACCGACAGGGTAATTGTATTAAAAGGGGAACCGGGAACGGGAACGGAACGGCTTCTCGAACGGATAGTAACTGCGGCGGCGGAGCGGGGAATAAATACCGAAACCTATTACTGCGCTTTAAACCCTCGCAAACCGGAACACGTTGTTATTCCCGAACTAGATGTGTCAATAACGACAATGAATCCGCTGCATTTTATTGAAGGCATTCGGGGAGAAGAGATTAATTTCAATAATTTTGTCGACGAATCGGTGCTTGAACCATACCGTGACGATATTGAATTTAACCGGGACGAGTCGGGCAGGCTCCTTGATAAAGCGGTACAGGTACTGAAACAGGCAAAAAAATATCATGATGATCTTGAAAGCTATTATATCCCGAACATGAATTTTGACAGCGTTCAGAAGTGCCAGGAAGCCGTGCTTGACAGTTTAACTTAATTTACTTTTTTTGTTTTCTTCGCTGTCCATATAACAAATAAATAATTCGACCATTACCCCATAGATAATTCCCGGGCCTGACCGCTGACCACATGCAAATAAATATTCAAGCAAGACTCCAACCATTTTAAACATGACCTGTAATCCCCTAATTTACGCGTGACTTTTTCCGGCGGTGTGGTAAAATATCGATATAAAACAATTAGCCGGAAGGTCTGGTGAATGATATGCCGAAATACGGGTATGTTCGCGTTGCGGTAGCTGTCCCTGAAATGAAGGTTGCGGACTGCGTTTTTAATACCGGAAAAATACTTGAGATTATGGAGGAAGCGGCTGGTAAACAGTGTTATATTACCGTGTTTCCCGAGCTTTGCATAACCGGTTACACATGCGGCGATTTATTTCGGCAGTCAATTTTAATAGATTCTGCTCTAGATTCTTTGAATGCATTAACTGAAGCTTCGCGTAAATGGGATAATGTATTTGTTGTGGGCCTGCCTCTATTGATTAAAAATCGCCTTTACAACTGTGCCGCCGTAATTCAAAAAGGCCAAATAAAAGGTATTGTCCCGAAATCCTGTATTCCCAATAATAATGAGTTTTATGAGAAGCGTTGGTTCAGGGAAGGCGGAAACCTGGATGCTGATTATGTAAGTATTTTTGGTGAAGATATTCCATGCGGCCTGGATCTAATTTTTGAAGACGGCGAATATTCGCAATTATGCTCTGCCGTTGAAATATGCGAGGATATGTGGATGCCGGTTCCTCCGTCAAGCAAAAAGGCATTGGACGGCGCTTTAATTATATGTAATTTGTCTGCCAGCAACGAAATAATAGGCAAGCATGAGTACCGTGAAATGCTTGTAAAAAGCCAATCGGGAAGGTGTATTGCAGGGTATTTGTATTCATCATCCGGCGCAGGGGAGTCAACAACCGACCTTGTCTTCGGCGGGCACGCTATTATTGCCGAGAATGGGATTGTGCTTGCACAGAACGAGCGTTTCCGAATGGAATCACAGCTGATTGTGTCCGAGATTGATATACAAAGACTCATTCATGACAGAATGAACAATTCCACATTTATGCCTTCAGGCGCAAACAACCGTATTGTAAAACTTAACCCATGGAAATATGACATTGAAACGCTGAACCGTGAAATAGAAAAACACCCGTTTGTTCCGTCGAATCCGAAAACACGTGACGAAAGATGCGCTGAAGTTTTTAAAATACAGGCTTCCGGCCTTGCTAAAAGGCTTAAACACACAGGAATGAAAAAGGCGGTAATAGGAATATCGGGAGGGCTTGATTCTACATTAGCGCTTATGGTAACTGCGCGGGCGTTCGACATACTCAAATTACCGAGAAAAAATATAATAGCGGTTACAATGCCGGGCTTTGGCACAACGGATCAGACTTACCGGAACGCTGTCGATCTTATTAATATTATTGGTGCCGACTATCGTGAAATTAACATTAAAGATGCATGCACCGGACATCTGCGTGATATCGGGCATGATCTTTCGAAGCATGACGCAACCTATGAGAATGCCCAGGCAAGGGAACGCACCCAGATACTAATGGATCTTGCAAACAAGGAAAACGGGCTTGTAATCGGAACAGGCGATTTATCCGAATTGGCTCTTGGCTGGTGCACATACAATGGGGATCATATGTCCATGTATTCCGTCAACTGCGGCGTGCCGAAAACACTGGTTAAATACCTTGTCCGGTGGGTTGCGGAGAATACTGATTACAGTGCTGTCGCGGAAGTCCTGCACCGTGTTCTCGATACGCCCGTTACACCCGAACTTCTTCCTTCCGGAAATGGAGAAATCGTACAAAAAACCGAAGATATAATAGGGCCGTATGAGCTTCACGATTTTTTCATTTACCATATGATTAGATACGGGGCCGAGCCTGAAAAGGTACTGTTCCTTGCCAAAAACGCTTTTCGCGGAGAATATCATGAAAAGCAGATATCGGACGCAATGAAGATATTCTATAAACGGTTTTTCTCGCAGCAATTCAAGCGCTCCTGCATGCCTGACGGCCCGAAAGTAGGAACAATAAGCCTGTCACCGCGGGGCGACTGGCGCATGCCCAGCGATGCCAGCGCACAAATTTGGCTTAACCGGACATAGTACACCTAAAACAGCGAGTAAGGCTTGAATTATTTACAATTCTGGTTTTTAGATATATAAAAGAAAGCGGTGATTATCTTGCGTTTTCAAAAGCTCGTCTCTTAAAAACGAAATTTATTTTTTACATGCCTATTTTTGCTTTTTATATAACTTAGTATTCATTTCAGTCTGAAAAGCGGAGCGAAACTGGTATAAAATTAGTATTATCATTAATTAGGTTTATAGAATACGGGAGGGTTATGTTATGGAAACAGGAAAAATAAATGAAAGACGCACCGAATGGTTTGAAAATGCCAGGTTCGGTATGTTTATTCACTGGGGATTATACGCTATACCGGCAAGGGGTGAATGGGTCAGGAGCTTTGAGGAAATATCAAACGATGAATACCAAAAATATTTTGATGAATTTAACCCGGTTTTCTTTGACCCAGTATCATGGGCCCAAGCCGCAAAGAACGCCGGGATGAAATACGCGGTTTTGACGGCGAAGCACCATGACGGTTTCTGCCTTTTCGATTCCGAGCTTACCGATTACAAATCTACAAATACAAAGGCCGGAAGAGATATTGTAAGGGAGTTCCTTGACGCATTCAGAAGCGAGGGGCTGAAAGTCGGTTTGTATTACTCGCTTTTGGACTGGCATCATGATGATTATCCCGCGTATAGGGATCCTTTTCATCCGATGAGAAATAATAAGGCATATAAGGACAAGCCTTATAACTTTGAAAAGTATTTGGACTATTTGCACGGACAGGTAAGAGAACTGTGCACAAATTACGGAAAGATAGATATCATGTGGTTTGATTTTTCATATGGAGAAATGTCGGGCGAAAAATGGCGCGCGACAAAACTTGTAGAAATGGTGCGTTCCCTTCAGCCGGGCATTATTCTGGATAACCGCCTTGAAGGCAGCGGGGAAGGTCACGGCAGCATAACAACCTCTAATCCGAGTTTTTATGCCGGTGATTTCGCCTGTCCCGAACAATTCATTCCCGCGGAAGGAATAACCGATGAAAACGGAAACCCAATACCCTGGGAAGCATGCGTTACAATGAACAATAACTGGGGCTACTGTGCATCCGACAAAGCATTTAAGTCACCGAAACTGATTATTCGCAAGCTCGTTGAATGCGTTTCAAAAAACGGCAATCTTCTGTTGAATGTCGGTCCTGATGCAAACGGTGAATTCCCGGCGGAATCCATATATATTCTTGAACAAATCGGCAAATGGATGAAATATAATTTGAAGAGCATATACAATTGCGGAAAAGCCGGATATCCTAAACCGGAATGGGGATATTTCACGCAAAACGGAAAATTCCTGTATGCGCATATTTTTGATGGAAATATAGGAGCCCTTCCTGTTAAGGGGATAAATGGGAAGGTAAAAAAAGCGCGGCTTCTTGCTGACGGCTCGGAAATAAAGCTTTTGAACGCATGGAATACGAGAGCTTACCCGGATTACGCGTTCATAAACTTCGGCCAGAATGAGTCGCATACATATCCGCTGCCCGATGAAATTGATACAGTGGTAGAATTTGAATTGGAGTAAACAGTTCAGGAACCGTTCCTTGAAACCTTAATCCACAACAGCCTTATGATTCCCCAGGCAGCGAGCGCATATATCGCCATTGCGATTATAGTGGCAGGTTCAAAAACTGAGCTTGTTACAAGCCCCGCGGATCTGACAGGGTTAAAGATGCCTGAAAACGGCATTGTCAGGATGTTTGTGATAGAGTAAAGAAATATAGTGAATCCGCTTCCGGTATTCGCTCCAAGCAGCCTAAAGATAAAACGCAGCAAAAGCAGTACCTCTATTACAGATAATATATACCAGATTGTATTCTTGCTTTTGACATACCATATGGGGAGATGCGGTTTAAGTGCCGTTTCTCCCGGATATATTTTATTTATCTCAAACTCATTGTATTTATTCTTATTGCCCGGTTCCCCGCGATCCATTCCAATCTCCTCACTTTTTAATATAATGCCGAGAAATTTCAGCCCATCAAGCTTATTATTATCAAAAAATATCTTCGTTATCCTTAATCCAAAAACATACAATCCATAAAATAAAAATTTTGCAATTTTAAAAACAAAAAATTGCAAAAAACCATTGACTATTATTGTATAATTGTATAC
>DATCLI010000352.1:0-7561 GCA_036563955.1 Clostridia bacterium
ACATAATAGGGCTCACTCGTGTCATGCATGACATATTTCTTGATCCATTTATCGGCGTTTTTAAACCCGCACCAGTCAGGAGAACCCTCGGGGGGCTTCATGATTGGTTCAGCTTCTTCAGCCGATTTTGCCTTTTCGGCGATATCCTTTACGGTCTTAACGATTTGCTTCAGCTTGCAGCCGGAAGCGGATAAAAGAATAACAGCGGTAAGCAAGACAATGATTATTTTTTTCATAACTCCTCCTGGCATGAAAACTCCATATTCATTATTATATGTTAAATTATAACACATGCATTAACACTTTTCTACCAATCTGTTGAGGGAAATCCTTTGATGCTGCAGTACGAAAACTGGCATATGGGCGACCGGCCCGGATTTGATTTCATTGAAGGCTATGACGCGGTGGAAGATAAAATCATGATGAGAACTTCCTGAAATTACCGGTTAAAGGATTGAGGTCAATAAAATAAGAACAGATTTATTTATGTAAGGTATTATGCCCATAACTCCGAAAGAGAGCATTTCGAATACTGGAAAGGAAATTGTTTTCATTGAACCGGTGAGTGGTGTTTTTGTTTTTGCGTCCAGCATGGGCGTAATCTAATGGGTGAAAGTTATAGTGATTATGTGTTGAATATTGAATGCATTTACAAAATATGCTAATATGTTTTTGTGTGTATTTTTAGCTCTTACCACTTAAATTGTTTTTTCTATGTATAAAAAGGCTCTAAGTGCACCATTCTCAAAACAAGCAGGATATATGTTTAGCATAATAATATTTATTAATTTGTTATATTTAGTATAAACAAAAACGAATAATTATGGTAATTGCGAATTGATATACAATAAGGCGATATAGAGAATTATAAATGAAATATTATATTTTAGTTGTTTAAAACAGGAGAAGGTGCTGTCAATTGTATTTGGATACAATTTTATTCATAATAGGCGGGATATGCGCTTTTTTATCTGTACTCCTCTGCTTATACCTTGTGATTTCCCACAAACAAAGCAAAGCATACCGTGCCGTCCTTCAACAGGAAACAGTGTTATTGGATACCCTGACTACTGTCGGCTTGCACACCCGGGGTACTAAATCAGGTGCGACTGACTGTGATGAAACGGAATTGCTGACATATGGAGGGAACCCGGAACAAGGCGGAACAAGCCGGATTTTTGAAGATGACAAGACTGAGTTATTAAAGAAAGAAGAACCTGAAACAATTGACTTTGACGACTCCGCTCTGGAAAGCCGGTATATACTGAAAAGTGAAATACACGGCGGCGGTATGAGCAGGGTATTTTTAGCGGAAAGCGCAAAGCTTGGCAACCTTTGGATTGTCAAATTCATTTCCAACCATATCGGTGAACTGGCAAATGAGGAAAAAATACTAAAAATGCTGAACCACATCAGTCTGCCCAAAATAGCAGACATATTCCACGACAATAAAGGTGTGTATATTGTTGAAAGTTTTATAGAAGGAATTTCTCTTGATAAGGTATTGGAAACCGGGCAGAACATCAACGAGGTAACTATTCTTGATTGGGCGGAACAACTTGCGCAGGTATTGAATTACCTGCACAGGATGGAGCCGTACCCGGTTTATCACTTTGACCTTAAACCGTCAAATATTATGGTCACACATGACAACAGGCTTGTCCTTATTGATTTCGGCATATCTAAGCGGCTCGGCGAGAGTGATAAGGGCGGTGTGGGCGTAACTTACCAATATGCCGCGCCTGAACAGCTCAAACACGTTATACCTGATAAATATTTACCCGGCATAGAAGACCGCTTTGGTGAGCTTCCGGAAGACCGCCTGTATTGGATGCCTGACCAAAGAACGGATATTTATAGTCTTGGCGTTATACTGTTTGAACTTGCGGTTGGATGCATTCCGACAGTGCAGAATATGAAAAAGCTTAAAGATGCCGTATCGCATGAGTTATGTACTATCATCAAAAAATGCCTTATGTTGAATCCTGATGAACGCTACCAATCAGCGAATGAATTGCTTTTGGATTTGCAGAAAATAAAAGGTTCAAAAGTCAAAATAGCAAGAACGTTATTTTTGCGAAAGTTAGCCTCTGTGTCAACCGTATTTGCCGTAGCTATTTCAGGAGGCAGTTTAACAGGAGGATATTACATAAATACACAGGAAAAAATGGCTCTGCTTCACGTTGAGCCCGAGGTTGTTACGGTAAGCCTGCAGCAATCGAGCGAGCTGACCATAGAAAAGCAAATGCCTGACGGAACCGCTGTTCTTTTGGATAATTCAAGAATCAGGTGGAATTATTCCCGTGACAATATCGCCCGTATAGACGGCAACCGTATTTCAGGCATAAACATTGGTGAAACGGAGCTTTCGGGGAAATACCGCAATAAGGAGATAACACTGAAAGTACGGGTTGTTGAGCCTATGGACGGAATGGTGAACATCTCTCAGCGATACCAGCCGGGACGTATTATTAAGGTCTTTGCGGGTACAACTGTTCGCGAACATAAGGATGGTCCGCTTGCGGAGACTGAATTTGTATCGCCGGAAAGCATAGCCGTCGCCGATGACGGATCCGTTTATGTCGCCGACTCGGGCCTCTTGCGGAAAATCAAGGATGGTTATGTGGAGTGCATTAAATTCAGCCCTGAATATTTAACGCCGAAAATTGTGCGCTGTCTTAATAATGAGGTTTATATACTGACAAACGAATGGGAGGATGAGGATGGTGTTCATTATGGCATAATCAGGCTGACTGAAGAAGGTGCGGAAGGCCTCTATATGAATGACGCAAAGTATACAGCAGTCGAAGATTTTGCTTTTTCAACAGATGGGCTTATTTATTTCATCGATCGTAACGCAGGGGTCGGAGGTGTTTTCCTTAAGACGATTGATCCGGAAAATACAGATGACATCAGGACGTTTTGCGAACTGCCAAAAGGCACCGCCGGGCTTACAATGGATGAAAATGATGTTGTATACCTGGCCAATCCGGAAACCGGAGTGATTCAAACCTGGAAAGACGGTAAACTCAGTTATTTTGCAGGCGTAGAAAACGAAAAAGCTTTTATAGACGGTACTGCGCCATTGTTTTATATGCCGCGGCAAATCAAGTATTCAAATGGCTTTTTGTTTGTATGGGATTTCAACACGCTTCGCCGTATAACCGTTAAAGATAGTGTGGCGTCAGAATGTATTACCGTTGCGGGAGAAGCCAGCCCGACGTTTGAATTGGACATTTCCGAAACGCAACAGCCGTCGGAGGACATCATCCTGCCGAACAGCAACCTCATGGATTTCGCAGTCAAAGATGACGGAATACTGCTCACTGACCCAAAACGCGGAGTTATATGGCGGGTGGAGTAAATAAAAATAAAATGAAAGGAGAAATGTCTCATGTTCAAGAAAAGGTTATTCAGTATTATTTTAGTGGTTATGATGGTGTCGGCAATAATGCCGTCAATCAGTTCTGCAGCAGGAGAAACATGGCAATCAGCTATTCAGCTTACCGAAAGAAAGGCAGTCGATTTCACTATACCCACAGAAGATACGGAAATCTGGTACAAAGTTTCTGTACCTAAAAATGATCAGACAATTGAGTTACGTGTAAGCGGGTATGGGAAATTTGAAAACATTATTCATGCCGACTTATATGATGGAAAGAAATTGATGGACGGAGACGAGACGCGTATTAAATATTGGGGTAGGCTCTCTTCAGCGCAAACGATGTATTACAAGTTCACAAATGCGGGAGATTACTACATCAGAATATACGGCGAGGTTAACCTTACTCCCCTGCAAATACAGTATACATTAATACAGCCGGATGCCTATGAAAACAATGATGTATGGAAAAAAGCAACACCGATGGTGAAAGATACTCCGATGCAATTTACATTGACTGCAGATAATGACGAAGATTACTTCAAGGTAACGGTACCATCGGCTGATCAAACGATTAAAATAACAGTGGATAAAGCAGACGGTGGACAATTTGAAGACGGCATTCATGCCGACTTATATGATGGAAAGAAATTGATGGACGGAGACGAGACGCGTATTAAATATTTGGGTTGGCTCTCTTCAGCGCAAACGATGGAGTACAAGCTCACAAATGCTGGAGATTACTACATCAGAATATACGGCGGGGTTAACCTTACTCCATTAACGATTCAAAGCAACTTTGGATATCCCGGGGCTGTCATTAAAACTGTGCCATCCCAGAATACCACTGACTTTATTTACGATACGGAAGACCCAGGCGTATCAGTAACTCTCCCGACAGACAAACTTGATATTGTTACTGACAAAACTACTGCTGTGTCAGCTATCCAATCAGCAATCTCCGGAATGGAAGACGAGCAGAAAGTATCCGCCACAGGTGTTGACCTTGTGACCCTGTATGCGGAGGCTGCCGTGGCACAAGCCGCAAGCAAGACTGTAAAAGGCGGCGACATTGTAATTGATCAGGCAAGCGTTCAGGAATTACAAACCACCGCAGCCGAGGTAAAGTCTGCAGCGGAGCAAACTCTTGTTTCATCAAAAATCACAACAAAGCGTAACCTTAACGCGGACGTAAAATTTAAAACGAGCGAAAGCGCTTCGGTTAAGATTACAATTGATACTTCCGCAGCGAATCTTTCGGTGGATAATGTGCGGGTTGAAACTCCGGTTTATGCTGTAAGCTTATCGGCGGAATCAATCAAAGCCAATGCAAAAGACAGTCCGTTGGTTATTACTATCACGGAAAGCAGTTCTTCCGCGGCATTGCCTATAGATGCGAATACTATACTTGCATCCGCAGAGTCACATATTGCGTATTCCCTGAACGAAGGCATATATTCGGACGAAAACAGTATGCTGCTGGCAGCTGTAAACGCAAAAACCTATCAGATCACATTTAATAAAACATTAACCGAAAATATCAAGGTAGCCCTCCCGCCGGCGCAAGGCGATCCGACATACCAGGCCGTGGTAGATTCATCGGGCAAAGCGGTGGGTGGCAAATATAATCCCGTTACCAAAACAATAGATGTCAAGATTAAGAACAGCGATACATATACCGTAAAAGAGAATAAGAAGGATTTTACTGATATAGTGAATAAGACAAAAGAAATGCAGAACGCCATAACCGTTCTTGCTTCGAAGGGAATTATCAATGGTATAAGCGAAACATCATTCGCGCCTGATTTGTCAATTACAAGAGCAGAGATTGCGGCACTTATTGTCCGCACGCTGTCCAAGTATGATCCGGACGAAGACGGTGGATTCAGCGATGTACCCAGGTCAGCCTGGTACTTTGGCGTGGCAGGTTCGGCGAAGAAGCATGGTATTATGGTGGGCAACAAAGATATATTTTTCCCTCTGGATACCATTCCAAAGGATCAGATAACAGCAGTGGCGGCGCGTGTACTGCGCAATGAGATGAAGTATAAGGATCCTGAAGATGTGAATAAGGAGTTGAGTGTATATACAGATGTAACCTCACTTGCAGAATGGTCACGTACCGACATCGCATTAGCGACCAGGGAAAACCTTGTTGTCAGGCGTTATGACGGCAAGTTTGATCCGACGGCTAAAATGACTCGCGGAGATGCAGCAATTATCCTGTACAGGATGTTTATGAAGATTTGGTAAGATTGTCCGGTTGGCGTACCGGGTTATTTCTCACCGGCAGGAAGCGGGAGTGACATGCTTAGTATAATTGTATAGGACATGCTATATGAGGAAGAAATCAATATATCGGATATTTTAGAGAGGTGTTTTCAAGCCGCAGTTTGCCACTGTTGCCACTCCTTAACGCTTCTGCTGATCAGGTGGATAGATATAATGTCTTTATTGCGTTTTACCGTCTCCAAAACGAGTACATAGAATTTGCGTAAAAGTCCAGGAAGGCAAAAAGAGAATTTATTTATGCAGTTCGTGTGAGCGTTTACTGTATGTTGGAAATAAGTTCATTGAATAATAGTTTGTATCGGAATGGTAGCATGCCTCATACAATAAAGTGAAAATGTATGAAGGTGGAATTGCCATGCTTCTTATTAAACAGCCTGTGGATACGGTAACCCGTGTATACCGGGCACCAAATGTAACAATGCTTTATCCCCAGGTAATAGGACACCGAAACATGTATGCCGGTATGATGATGAATAAAAACATCAGGGAAAGAATGATTGATCTGGCTAATGATTTAAAGCAGCCCGATTTAAAAACAATCATAGACGGCTCATATGAGATCAAAAACAATCAGCGGGGAATATTGAGCTTATCCCTTGTCGGCCTGGCAGAATTCGGAGGGGCCCATCCAATGACAATGGTTTATTCTTTGACAATGGACACGGCATCAGGTGAGAATTATCAGCTGCATCAGTTATTCGTCCCGGGAAACACTTATATGGATATTATAAATGAGGAGATTGAAAGGCAGATAAAGGTCAGGGATATACCTCTGCTTGATGAATTCAAAGGTATTGCCCCTAACCAGGATTATTATGTTTCTGACCAGGTTCTTGTTATATATTTTCAGCTTTATGAACTTTCTCCGTACGTGGCAGGTTTTCCATATTTTCCGATACCTCTGTATATGCTGACAGAAGTAATTCCCGAAGATGGGCTGCTGTCCCGTTTAAACTACTTTATCTGACGGATGTCTATTCAAGATACGGACGTATCGATTTACTTGTAATTAGAGCACAATGGCCACCATCACAAACGGCACTTGCAGTTATGAAGAAAACCATAGGTGCAAGCGCTAATATGCGCTTGATAAAATACCATTCAGGCATGAAAAAAAGCTTGGGTGGTGTTTTTATTCTTACAATAATATAGGAGGTTAATGCTCATTGCGGTTAAATTAAGAAATTCGAAACAAAGACAATTATGTAAAAATTATGATATTATTGATGTAAAAAGGCTGGTAGTGCGATAAAAAGATTGTTTTGAAAAAAAAAAGGGTGATTTATTATTGCGGACAGAACAGGAAATATCCGACTTGATTTTAAGTGTTGCGAAGGCAGACGAGCGTATCCGGGCTGTGCTGCTTTCCGGTTCGCGTGCGAATCCCGCCGCGCCGAAAGACATATATCAGGATTATGACATTACCTATTTTGTTGAGGACATTACTCTGTTTCATAATAATCCCGCATGGGTTGAGGAACATTTCGGCAAGCCTTTGATTATGCAGATGCCGGAAACCATGCGTTATCCGGTCGGAGACGGCAGTTTCAATTACCTGATTATCTTTCCCGACGGAGTTCGCATCGACTTGAGCTTTCAATTTACTAAGTACATAGATAATGGAGAGCCCGCGGTTGTTCTGCTCGATAAAGATAACGAGAACGGCTTTTTGCCGGCCCTGCCCGCTCCCAGCGATAGACATTGGCACATAAAACCGCCCTCGCCGTTCTTTTTTTACTCCTGCTGCAACAACTTCTGGTGGTGCCTGAACAACGTTGCAAAAGGTATCGCGAGAGATGAACTGCCCTATGCCATGCACATGCTGAATAATGAGGTTCGATGTGAATTGCATGATATGATCAATTATTATATAGGCACGCAGCATGG
>DATCLI010000353.1:0-3952 GCA_036563955.1 Clostridia bacterium
GATTGAAACCGACTCCATTCTTGAAGGTTCATATATTGAAGAATGGATTAAAGATGACAGGTATTCAATTTTTCCCGAGTTTTTAAGCACCGAAAAACCGGACACTGTTACCACCGCCCTGCTGGAGGGAAAAGTCGCGATATTTGTCGACGGCTCTCCTTACGCCCTGACCGCCCCGGCCGTTTTTGTGGAGTTTCTCCATTCAAGCGAAGATTTTTATCATAACTTTATCGTTTCGTCAATGATGCGGCTTTTGCGGTTTATTTCCCTTTTCCTGACCCTTCTGACACCGTCGGCATATATCGCTATCACAACCTTCCACCAGGAAATTATCCCGACACCGTTATTAATCAGTATTGCCGCGCAGCGTGAGGGTGTGCCCTTTCCCACTGTTATCGAAGCTTTTCTCATGGAGACTACATTTGAGGTGCTTCGTGAAGCCGGTATCCGCATGCCGCGTGCCATCGGGTCCGCAATTTCGATAGTCGGCGCCCTCGTAATCGGCCAAGCTGCCGTGGAAGCAGGCATTATATCCGCGGCAATGGTCATCATTGTTTCAATTACCGCAATCTACAGTTTTACGGTACCTAATTATGAAATGTCCAACGCCGTCAGGATAATCCGGTTTATATTCATGATCCTCGCCGGAGTACTCGGCCTATACGGCATATTTATGGGGCTTATCGTACTGGCTTTGCACCTTTGCAAACTTAAATCCATCGGGGTACCGTACCTGCTTCCGCTCGCGCCGTGGATTAAAGGCGAAAATAAAAACTCGCTGCTGCGGTTTCCGCTGTGGTCTATGAAGTACCGGCCTTTCGGCGTTCGTGGGGAGGATAAGCGAAAAACGGCTCAAACAAATTTAGACAAAGGAGGATGAAATGGTTAATAAATTTAAAATTATTGCTTTTTTCTGCCTGTTTTCGGTTCTCTGCTCCGCGTGCTGGAGCAGCCATGAAATTGATACCCTCGGCATAAGCATCGCTGCGGGCATTGACCTGACGGAGAACGGGTATGCCGTATACCACCAGGTACTGAATCCGAGAGCGATAACAGGCAATGTCGAAACTGTCGGAGCACCGGTCTTCCTTTTCACGCAGCACGGAGACAATCTGTTTTCGGCAATACGGAAAATAGCGCTCGAAACGCCAAGAAGGATATACAGCGCCCACCTCAGAATGATCATATTTGGAGAAGATATGGCCAGAAACGGCATTAAGGATGCTATCGACTTCTACATGCGGGATTATGAATTCCGTACCGACTTTTACTTTGCCGTAGCGAGGAACAAAACCGCAAAGGAAGTACTTGAAATTCTCACACCTCTCGAGTTTATACCCGGACTTAATTTGTATGAATCGCTGAAGCTCGCGCAGGATCGCAGCGGGCTTACGAAGGAAGTCAATATTATTGAGCTCGCGCAAATAATCCTCGCCGACGGCCATGAACCGGTACTGCCGGGAATTGATATATCATCCGGAACATCCGATTCCGACTATATGTCCGCGATGGCGACCGTAAGCGGTGGAAAACGTCTTTTTTACAACGGTCTCGGGGTTTTTTGCGATGACAAACTGATCGGATGGCTATCCGACGAAGAAACCCTCGGACTCAATTATATACTTGGAAACGCAAAAGACTGCGCAGAATTTGTGTACTACAACGAAACGGACCAGATAACCTTTGAATTCAGCCGGCTGCATTCAAAGATATCGGCTGTTTTAAAGGATGAAAAACCGGCAATTTATGTAAAAATCAGCATTGATGCCAATATCGCGGCCATGGAAGGCGATTTGGACATATCAAAGAAGGAAAACCAAATCACAGCCGCTCAGCTTCTTGAAAGCAAAATAAAAGGAATATGTCAAACCGCCGTCAAAAAAGCCCAGCATGATTTTCACTGCGATATTTTCGGCTTTGGAGAAGTTATTCACCGCAAGTACCCCGATTTATGGAATAAGCTTAAGCCAAACTGGCGCCAGGAGTTTTCGAGTCTTCCCGTTTACTTTGAAATCAAGGTCGAACTGAAACAACCGGGACAAATCATAAGACCAATGTTCAGGAAGGAGAAGTAATGGTAGACTGGTTTTTTTTGATAGTGACTTTCGCTTACGGCACAGTCCTGTGTTATTTCGAACTTCCGTCTTTGATTGAGCAAAAGCAATACCGCGAGCTTGCCGCATTTATTGTTATTCTCGCGGCAGGAACCTTTTTCGGATTCATGAAATTTTCGGGAAAAACCGTTCCGAACCCGTCAGATCTGATGTATTGGATTTTTTTGCCCCTCAAGGGTGTTATCCAAATCCTGCTGGAGTAGGTGAAAAGATATGAAAAAAACAAAGATAACAAACCGCCAGATGTGTTTTCTCACTTTCGGAGTATCACTCGGAGGCTCGGTTCTCGTAGTTGCGGCGTTAATGACAAGCATCGCAAAGCAGGATGCATGGCTTGGGGCTGTAGCAACAGTAGTTTTGGGGCTTCCGGTTATTTGGGCTCTCGTATTCCTGGGACGACGCTTTCCGGATAAAAACTACATAGAGTGTCTTCAAACCGTATGGGGACGTCCGGTTGGTACCGTTGTGTCGGGATTATCGCTTTATTTATGGATAACACTTTCATATCATATTCCATGGTATGTGGGAGATTTCATGACGTCACAGTCGATGCCCGAAACACCCGCTTATGTTATCAACCTCGTGTTTATCGCCGCAGTCGCCATTGCGGTAAAGTACGGCCTTCAGGCATTTTCCCGGGCTTTTGAGATTTTCATCCTTATTTCCGCTTCGCTGTTCCTTCTTGCGACTGTCCTCATCCTGCCTAATGCCAAAATTGAAAATCTGCAGCCTTTTCTTGAAAACGGCTTATCCCCGGTTTTTAAAAGCGCCTTTTTTTTGTTTGCTTTTATAGGCTGCCCCGTATATACGATGATGATGATCTATCCCACTGAAGCCGAAAATCCGAAATCTGCCGGAAAAAGCATACTGACAGGCTACCTTTTTTCAGGCGTTATTTCGTTTCTTGCCATTATTCTGTCAATATTGGTTCTGGGATGGCAAATAACAGCCAATACACGGTATCCTGCTTATCGTCTTGCGAAAGAAATTGAATTAGGTGTGGTTTTTACGAGAATTGAATTTATTATCTTCTTTTCGTGGATACTAACGCAGTTCATTATAGATACGCTGCTCTTTTACGCCGCGGTTAAAGGAATCGCCCAATTATTCAGGCTCAGGGATCACAAAAAACTCGTCCTCCCTTTTGCCCTCGTTGTCTTTGTTATGTCCGGCGTCGTTTTCCCGGATGTTTTATACCAGGAAAACTGGATTACGTTTGTGTGGGCGCCGTATGCTTTTTTACACGGAGCTGTTATTCCGATTCTTACATTAATTCTTTACTTTGTAAGGGGAGGAAAGAAAAAATTTTCAAATTCTCATTCGTCTTGACAGGGCATACAAAACACATTAGAATAGAATATGCCGGTACGGGTGATTAGCTCAGCTGGTTAGAGTACCACGTTGACATCGTGGGGGTCGATGGTTCGAGTCCATTATCACCCACCAAAAAAGGCTTTCGGATATTTCCTCCGAAAGCCTTTTCTTATGTTAATCAAGCAAATTGAATGAGAATGAAGATATCCTCCGCCTCCATGGGCGGCGGGTATTGATTTTAAGTCCTATATAAAAATTTGATCTTCAATAATATTCAGCATTTTCATTGTCGCCTTTATTGCTGACGCGGTCTGGTCGGAATCAAGGCCTTTTGTTTTGTGTTCCTTATCGCCGTATGACCATGTAATCGTTGTTTCAACCAAAGCACTTGTCTGGCCGCCGGGAGGTATCGTTACGATATAATCGGTTAACTGCGGCATTGGTTTGCCGACCCTGCCGTATATTTTTGTAATTGCCTTCATAAACGCGTCATACTGCCCATCCCCGTTTGAGGTTTCTTCATA
>DATCLI010000354.1:0-5362 GCA_036563955.1 Clostridia bacterium
GGGAAGAGCTTTTTGAGATTGGGCGGCAGATTGACAGCTTTGAAAAGTGGATATCACTTTTTATAGAACTGGGTGAACAGGCCGAGAATAATAATGAATATTTAAAGGCGGCTACCTGTTTTCGTGCAGCTCAGTTTTATACTCTCAGTGGAGAGAAAGATTCAGAGGGCAACAGTCTTAAGCATGTATTATATGACAGATGTGTAAATCTATATAATAAACATTTCTGTCAGTTATCCGGACTGAGGTTTGAAAGGATTCCTTTTCAGGATTATGAACTTCCCGTATACTATTCAGTGCGCGAGAACTCAAAAGGAACGATCGTTATACATGGCGGGTATGACAGTATCGCGCAGGAATTTCTGGCAATGCTGCCATACTTTATGGAAAAAGGCTATAATGCTTATATTTTTGAAGGTCCCGGTCAGGGAGAAGTCCTAATGCATCATGATGTCCGCATGACACCGGAGTGGGAACACTGTACGGGAGCGGTGCTTGATCATTTTAACCTGAATGATGTGACACTTATAGGTGTTTCTTTAGGAGGATATCTGGCAACAAGAGCGGCGGCTTATGATAAAAGAATCTCCCGCCTTGTAATGTATGACTTGATTTATGATTTCTATGGTGCGTTGCTGAACAGGATGGGCAGCTTTGGAAAAATTTTTGATTACCTGACTCGCCACCCAATGAACATCCTTTGGAAATCCCTGAATAAAAAGTTCGATCAGAAATACTTTACGAAATGGCTTCTCTTGCAGGGCTATTCGATATATGATAATATTCATACGCCCTGCGAGTATTTCAATCATATCAAAAAGTATAACACCAGAGACATTTCCGGACTGATAACACAGGATACTCTTGTTCTTGCCGGCGCAAGCGATATATATACTGTGTTTTATCAGGAGCAATTAGATGCTCTGGTTAATGCAAAGAGTGTGACAGGGAGAGTGTTCACTGAGGAAGAACATGCAGATCACCATTGCCAGGTAGGCAATATGGGCCTTTTGCTTAAAACCATTACAGATTGGATAGAGGAGAAATCATATGGCGAGAAAAGCGGTTCTTGAAGGCGGAAAAAGGGATGAGATCATTTTGACAGCAATGAAGCTGTTCTTTGAGAATGGATATGAGGCAACATCCGTACGTATGATTATGAATCAAGTCGGCGGAGAGATAGGTATGTTTTATCATTACTTCAAATCCAAGGAAGAACTGTTTGATAAGGTAGTTGAACGATTCTTTAAGGATTACAGGGAGAGATTTGAAGCATTGATTCAAACGTGCAATACGCCGGAAGAGTTCGTCGATGCATTTATTCCGATGTATTCGGAATCGATGAGACAGTTTAATATTCTGAAGGGAAATATTCACTGGACGGTTCAATATGCCATGTCTGCAGGAACGATAGCATCTATAAAACCGGCTGTAGTTGAACTCCTTGAAAGATGGAATGTAAAGAGTGATACCTCTATGGAAATACTGGCAGGGCAAATTCTGTACGGAGTTTCGGCTACAATTCATTCAAGTGATTTTGAGGCTATGGATCCGGATGATAAGCGGAAAAGTCTGATCACATTTATAAATAAACTGGTTTTTGTTAATATGGACAAAGAATAAGTCCATAGAAACAGTATTTAATACAGGGTAGGCACACAGAATGGCTGATACAATGCAGCATGTGGCTAGCCGTTTTGATTGCTGGATATATTTTGATTCGGTGGGTATGGTGCATACCGCCATATTCAAATATATCGGGAAAACACGGGATGAGCTTCGTGTATGCTGTTATGGATTTTTGTCTTCTCAGTACACCAAACATATACTAATAAATTTTGTATAAAAAGGTATTGACAATAGAAATCCATTTATGATATAACATAGTAAACAGATATGAATAGTGCGAAATATGATGACAGGAAGAGTAAGTTAATGGAGATCTTCAGAGAGAAACCCCCGCAGGCTGAAAGGGGTTTTAGATTAAGATTAACCGAAGTGCATCCTCGAGTACCGGATCGAAATATAGTAGACTCCGGCGGGTACACCCGTTATAGTGTTGAGGTATGTTTGTACCGAAAATGACGAGATGCCTGATTTTCATCAGGTAAACAGAGTGGAACCGCGGAATAAACTTCTGCCTCTGTATAGGGGCAGGAGTTTTTTTATTAAGGAATAGAAAAAGTCATAGTTATAAGAACGTTAAGCATGATTGAGGCGATAAAATATGAAACTTAACTGGCAGTTTATATTAGACAGCTTGCCCCTTTACCGGGACGCCGCATGGATAACACTTAAGCTTGGGTTTTGGGGTATATTGTTCTCTCTGGCAATCGGCTTAATATGCATTATAGCACAGTATTTTAGAGTTAAACTGCTGAGATCAATAGTACAGGTTTATATAGAGTTATCGCGTAATACTCCGCTTCTTATACAGTTGTTCTTTTTATACTTTGGGCTTACCAAGCTTGGGATAGCCCTAAGCGAGAATACATGCGCCATTATTGGCCTGTCCTTCCTGGGGGGAAGCTATATGGCCGAAGCCTTCCGGAGCGGTTTGGAGGCTGTAAGCAGGTCACAAATTGAGTCCGGACTTAGCATAGGGCTCTCCAGGGCGCAGCTTGTGAGATACGTGATCCTTCCCCAGGCATTTTCGGTCGGCATACCTTCAATAGGTGCAAATTGTATTTTCCTGCTTAAAGAAACCTCAATAGTGGGAGCAATTGCAGTGGTTGACCTTATGAATGTAACAAAGGATTTAATAGGCATGTATTATCAAACCTTTGAAGCCCTGTTTATGTTGGTGGCTGTATATTTGATAATGATTTTGCCTTTATCGATATTTTTGACATGGCTGGAAAGGAAGGCGCGGTATGCAGAGTTTGGGAATCAGGGTTCTGTTTAATGTGAAGAACATACGGCGCTTGCTTGAAGGCCTGATGGTGACGGCAAGAATTGCTTTCATCTCTATTTTAATAGGTTCGCTGCTTGGAGTTGTTCTTGGAGTAATCTGGACAGCAAAGAGAAAATGGATACGTTCGATTTGCCGCATATACCTGGAGATGTTTAGAATAATACCAATTTTCGTTTGGTTGTTTGTCATGTATTTTGGCGGTACTACTGCTTTGAACGTAGATTTAAGCGGAGAGACGGTTTCCATTATTGTCTTCACTCTTTGGGGTACTGCAGAGATGGGAGATATCGTAAGAGGCGCGCTGAAATCCTTGCCACAGCATCAGGTTGAGTCCGGAAAGGCTATAGGGCTTGGGTTCTGGGAACTTTACCGGTATATTCTGATACCTCAGGCAGTCAGGAGAATGCTGCCGGGGGCCATTAATCTGGCTACAAGGATGATAAAGACCACTTCACTGGTAGTTTTGATTGGGGTTATTGATGTTATAAAGGTAGGGCAACAGATAATTGAGTATTCACGCATAGAAATACCTACAGCATCATTTTGGGTGTATGGCTTTGTATTTATATTGTATTTCGCAGTCTGTTATCCTCTTTCTAAATTATCCAGAATGCTGGAAAACAAATGGAACAGATAGGGGTGTTAATCGTGAACAGAAAAACCAATGAGGTACTGCTTGAAGTAGAGGGCTTACATAAAAAGTATGACGGAATAACTGTCCTTGAGGATATTAATTTAAGCATAAATAAGGGTGAAGTTGTCGTAATTTTAGGGCCGTCGGGCTGCGGGAAAAGCACCCTTTTGAGGTGTCTCAACGGCCTGGAAAAAATACAAGGAGGTGATATAAGATTCCATGGCAAAAGCATTGTCAGCAAGGATGTAAACTGGCAGGAAATCCGTCAGCGTATTGGCATGGTATTCCAAAACTATGAATTGTTTCCGCACATGACAGTTATTGAAAATATTATCTTGGGCCCAGTGAAAGTACAAAAAAGAAATAAAAGTGAGGTTTTGGAACAGGCTAGACAGCTGTTGGACAGGGTAGGCTTGCTCGACCGACAGAACTCATACCCCCGTCAGCTGTCCGGAGGACAAAAGCAGCGAATAGCGATAGTAAGGGCTTTGTGTATGAACCCCGAAATTATGTTATTTGATGAAGTCACGGCATCTCTTGACCCTGAGATGGTAAGAGAAGTCCTGGATGTAATACTGGGACTTGCGAAACAGGGCATAACAATGCTTATTGTAACCCATGAGATGTCATTTGCCCGGGCTGTTGCCGACAGGATAGTATTCATTGATGAAGCAAAGATATGCGAAATAACGGATTCCCATGAGTTTTTTACAAAACCGAAGACGGAACGTGCTCAGCACTTCTTAAATATATTTCAATATTAAATAATAAAAGGGAAAGGAATGAGTAAAATGAAAAAAATCAAAAGAGCTATTCAACTATTAATGATTGCGGCATTAACACTGGGGGCGCTTGCAGGTTGCAGCAATGCCGGCAAAAAAACCAGTGCGACAGAAGTCAAGGGTTCCATAGCTGAAATTAAAGAGCGGGGCAAGATTACAATTGGCGTGTTTGGAGATAAAAATCCATTTGGTTATGTTGATGAAAATGGTGAAAATCAAGGATTTGATGTGTATATTGCAAAAAGATTTGCGAAGGATCATTTAGGTGACGAATCCAAGGTTGAATTTGTTCTGGTGGATCCTGCAAGCAGGGTGGCGTTTCTGGAATCAAACAAGGTTGATATAATAATGGCTAATTTTACGGTTACTGAGGAAAGAAAGCAAAAGGTGGATTTTGCAAACCCTTATATGAAGGTTTCCCTTGGAATAGTCTCTCCGGAAAGTGCTCCCATTACCTCGATCGAACAATTGAAGGGCAAAAAGGCTATTGTTGCCAAAGGAACTACCGCCGAGACCTTCTTAACTGAAAATTATCCCGAAATAGAGCAATTAAAGTTCGATCAGTATACGGAAATATTTGAAGCATTAAAGGATGGACGCGGCGCGGCTATAGTTAACGACAATACGGAAGTTATAGCATGGGCAAAACAGAATCCGGGGTTTGTAGTCGGTGTACCCACATTGGGCGGACAGGATACAATAGCGCCTGCCGTTAAAAAAGGCAATAAGGAACTCCTCGATTGGATTAACAACGAGCTTGAAGCCCTCGGTAAAGAGAATTTTATACATGAGGCCTATGATGCAACACTGGCGCATATATACGGAGAAGATTATAAGGAGAGCCTTGTGATTGAAGGCGGGAAATTAGAATAATTTAAGGTTTATAATTGCATAAAAAATAATAAACGCGATATTTCCAAAGAATACTCCTCTTAAGGTAAAATGGCAATTGAATAAGCCTATACCAGTAAGAGGAGTTTTCATTTTTCTTAGAAATGGATTCCGGTACAGGGGATTTATATACATTATGAG
>DATCLI010000355.1:0-2214 GCA_036563955.1 Clostridia bacterium
TGCAGGATTGAAATAAAGTCAAAGCCGGATTATTCTGATCCATCTTTTATCAATCTCTTTTCTTCCTGCCTGCGTTTCTTTTTGTTTTTCATTTTATTCTCCTGCACCCTGGTCCGAGGGTTTATCACCCAGCTGCTGCGAATTTTCTTAAAATAATCGTAAGTGCTTTTCATCTTTTTCACAGTTATCACCTCTCCATATTATCCTCCGTTTAATTTAAAATCCGCAGATAACGATCACCTGCGGATTTATTCCTGAAAAAACGAGATTTGAAACAATAAAAAAACACGCTACCAATGCGTGTTTAGATTCTATCCATATGCATCAGGGGCTGACCGCCGATATTGCCGACTGCCCGCTCATACCGCCTGGCTGCTCAAAATAAGCCGCATAGGTTACACAATTTATTCCGCAGCAGGGAATTCCTGTGAACCTGTGCCGATATTCAATTAACCAAATGCCGCCCTAAACCTTTTCATCAATAAGATACTCCTTCAATATATTTAATACTTACAGCATGCAACAACTTAATTATATGGGTGTTTCAAAAAATTGTCAACGGAAATTTCGGAATTGACACGGTCATTCCCGGTTTATCCGGCAAATGCAGGATTGGTTTCACCGGGTATTGTCATCTTCAAAAAGCAGGTTCCGTACGGTTTGCATGAACTCGGCCCAGTTTACATCCTCCATGTAATGTATAAAGGCAACTTCCTGAATGCCATGATGCTCTATAAATTGCGGAATATTCATTTTGGTATTGGCAGTACTGTAAAAGCGCGAATCTATTATGTATATTTCTTCGTAATGAGGCAAAAAGAACGGAGCAATGGCGTTACCGAAGGAATCCTTCATAATCAGCAGCTTCTTTCCGTTTTTCACTTCGGTTTGAATAACCGACCAGGTACCGCCGCCGGAGCTTAAAAAGATCAAATACTTGTCCTTTCCTTCAGCATAACTTAAATCAATTACGTCGACATCCTTCGGAGTGTTTCCCGAATACCTCGTAAATCGGTTTTTCGTAAACGGCATATAAACCTGGATCATATCGGGGTTATTCTCCAATTCTTTCGAAAGCGTTTTTGTATACGCACTGCCAAGGAAATTATCCACAGAAATCATTTCATACCGGTCCAGAGGAACGGCTTTTTCACCGCAAGTTTTCATAAAAGCTTCATAGGCATAATACGCTCCGAGAGCCGTCCAATGATGATCGGTTTTAAAATAGATATATTCATCCTTATGTTTGCTTAAAGCATCGAAAACGTCGACAACTTTTATATCCGGATGCAGTTTGCCGTTAATGTAAACAATAGCTTCATTCTGTGAATCGGACATGTTCCGATATCGTTTCATCAGCGTGAATTCCCCCGCCGTCGGCGCAATCATCGAATAAAGCTTTACCTTGTCTCCCAGTTTCTCGTGATACATGTTCATTGTTTCCGCATAATAATCAATGGCCTCTTTGTTAAAGCGGAACAATTCCACGGCTTTCCCGTCCACAAGAAGCCAATATCCCATATTTCCGTCATCTTCAAGTTCAAGTCCCGGTTCCGAAGTTTGTTCCTTTTCTCCCGCTTCGGTTTCAGTTATCCGTTCCTTGCTTTCACCTTCGGCTGAAGCCGTTTCTTCCCGGTTTTCGGGACCTTTCCCGTCTTTTTCACCCGAAAGCTTTGAACCATCGTCCTGATCTTGCTGCTGCGGCAGTTTATCCTTTTCCGCAGCCACCAATACATAGCCCGAATCAACCGTAAAAGCGTCCTTGATGTCCCTGCACAGAAGAATCATTTCGTCACGCAGGATAAAGGTATCATTATAATAATTGTTATAATCCTCGAAATATTTTCCCTGCAAAAAGCTTGCTGCGGAAAAAACGGGTTTTTCGGCAAGTGCCCGGTTTTCCACTTCAGATGCTTTCGGCTTTACCGGGCTCAATATATTAGCTGTTCCAAAAGCGGCTAATACCGCAAAAAATATCAAAGTATCCGCATAAATTTTTTTCATCTGATACCCTTCCTCCCCGCTAAAACTGGAAGTACAAAAAAGGATTGTAGGTTTGGGAAACCAAAAATACCAGGGATACTATAAAAACAACCGTATAGGCAAAAGGCTGGCCAATATCCTGGATTCCCGCAGCCAACTTAGACCGCGCTTCGGTTTTTCTCTCCGTAATGCCTGACATATATTTCAATATCGGTGTAGACGCCAGAATAC
>DATCLI010000356.1:0-3586 GCA_036563955.1 Clostridia bacterium
ATTATATAGTTATTACCATTATGGAATTATGTATGGGTGAGTGAAATGAAAAAAAATAGGCTTCGTTTACTGGCAGATATATATTTTACATTCTTAAAGCTTGGCAGCGTCAGTTTTGGCGGCGGCTATGCGATGTTATCCTTAATAGAAAGAGAAGTTGTGAAAGAAAAAAAATGGGTGGATAAAGAAAAAATTATTGACATTTTTGCCGTGTCAGAGTCTTTACCGGGTGCTATTGCCCTTAATTCGTCCGCTTTTGTGGGGTATTCGATTGCCGGAATCCCGGGCGCTGTCGCCGCGCTGCTTGGAAATCTCACATCACCGGTTATAATAGTTCTGACTTTAATGATAATTTTTGCGAATATTAAAGATTATCCTGCAGTACAATCGGCATTTAGGGGAATTTTTCCGACTATTGCAGGTTTAATTCTTTATGCCGCGTATAAAATTGGGAAAACCGCTGTGATTGACTATAGTACGGCTATTATTGTCATAGCATCTTTTTGCGCGGCTGTTTTCTTAAATGTAGCGCCCATACCATTAATAATTTCAGGCGCCGTTATCGGTATCTCTCTTATGTGCATACGCAATGTTTTCAGAAAAATGCAAGGCAGGAGCAGCGATTAGCAATGGAGATATATATTAAACTTTTTTTAATGTTTGCTAAATTAAGTGTTTTCGCTTTTGGCGGAGGATATGTGATGTTTCCGATGCTTCAGGCTGAAGTGGAAAAAAACGGGGTTATCGCAATATCTGAGCTCAACGACATAATTGCATTGGCCGGTATGACGCCGGGCGCGGTGGCGGTAAACGCTGCGGTGGGTGTCGGTTACAAAGCGGCGGGAATAGGCGGTGTTGTTTCCGCCATTACCGGCGTAATGCTGCCCTGCGCGTTAATTGTTGTTGCTGTTGCGGCTTGTTTTTTCAGGATATACAAAAATCCTGTTGTCCAAGCGGCATTATACGGCCTTCGTCCTGTTATAACAGGCATAATTCTATATGCGGCAATAAAGCTTGCGGGAAGTGAAGGGATTTTGCTTTCCGTCGGCGGGGATACCATTAATAATGGGCTTTATATGTCTATCAGCAGCACACTTGTTGAACTCAAAAGCGCAGCGTTAGCAGCAATATCTTTTATACTGCTGGTTAAAACGAAAATTCATCCGATTTATCTTATCCTCGCTTCGGGTTTAGCAGGAATATTATTATTCTGACAGTTAAGCTTGGATTGTACTGATACGGGCTATTTCAGATAGTGGTCCAACACCATTGAACCGGCGCCTACCATTACGGCATCCTCCTCAAAGAAGCCCATGCTTAATATGTTATTCCTTCCAACTTCCTGTTCAAATTTACTGCATACCAAATCAAAAAGTTTTCTGCATTTTCGGATTAATACCCCGCCTACAACGATAACATCAGGTCTTAAAAGATGGTTGACATTAATAAGACCTGCTGCGAGGTAAGACGCCGTTCTTTGAATAATTTCATTTGCAAGCGGGTCATCCATTGCCACGGCTTCGCAAAACAGATCAAAATTAAGTGATGATAAATCAAAATCAATTTTTTGAAGTATTGCCGAAGATTTGCCGTGTTTTATTTCCAAAATGAATTCGTCTAAAATGGCTGCAAAAGAAATATATGATTCAATGCATCCTTTCCTTCCGCAGGAACATTTATGCCCATCAAGTTTTATTGTCATATGTCCGAAAGTTTCATCTCTGCCCCTGGATGAAGTATATAACTTTCCATTTATTATCATACCCAGGCGTAAGCCGACGCCGCATATAACATACACAAGATTTTCCATACCGATTCCGCAGCCTTTTTGGAATTCGGCAACGGCTCCCAGATCTACTCCGTCCTCTACCCAGGTCGGCAAGCCGGTTTTCTGCTCAAGTATATTTTTGATCGATATATTCTCCCATCCGGAGGCTGGAAAACTGACAGGATTCATCATATTGCCTTTTTCCCTGTCAATAGGTCCGACAGCTCCAACTCCTATTCCTAACAGCTTGTCTTTTGGAATATCATTTGTATAAATGTTTATCCACTCAATAATTCTGTCCATAGCAATTTCCGGGGTTATATTGGAATACATCCCGAATGTGTGCGACTTAAGAATTTCCATTGCCGCATTCATTAATGCGATCCTTGAAAAGGTTCTCGATATTTCCACGCCGATAATATATCCCGCATCAGGATGAATGCTGTATAATGCGGGTTTCCTTCCCATTGCCGTATCAAGCGTTTCCGTAATCCGGATAAGACCTTTTGCTTCCAACTGGTTCATAATTCTGACCAGCGTTGACATAGTAAAGCCTGTTTTCTCAATAATCTGAGAGCGTGTAACAATATTGTGACGTTTGATAATATTAAGTATTTCCTTGCAGCGTTTTGCAATTATCCGATCATTTTCATAAAAGCTTTTTAACATTGCTTCACCTGTGTTCAAAATGTTATTCATATTATACCATTTTTTACGCACAGGTTAAAATAATTTACCAAATTCGATGCAGTCAGGCTTGAATTATTTACTTATTCCCTGCCATGCTCACTAAATAATTCGAACCTAGCCTCTTTAAATAATTAAAGCCCGTCTCACTTGCTAATAAGAAACAATTCAAGCCTAACCCCATTGCATGCCCTAACACCATAAAATACTCCATACCTTCATCACTTAATGCATAAAACAAAAACAACTGCAAAGATTTTGCAGGTAAAAGAAGGAATCAGGAAATATTTGTCGAATAATAATATAGACTATATGAATCATTTTTTAAACGTCAGAAGATTTTCCGGCAGTGAGGAAAAGTTTACGGATTATTAAACATTCCATGATATTAGCATATTTATGAGTTAATAAGGAGAGAAAAATATGCATATATGTATCGAAATGACCGGAAAAAAGAATCTTATTCTTCCAATCCACTACAACCATATGGTTCAGGCTTTTATATACAAAACAATTGATAAAGAGCTTGCCGACTTTTTACATAATGAAGGTTACGGAGACAGCAGGAAGTTTCGTTTGTTTTGTTTTTCGAATCTTTCAGGCAAGGCGAAAGCAGAAATCGATAAGGGAAATATTATATTCGAGTCTCCTGTATTTCTTGAAGTTTCATCCCCCGACAGCAGATTCTGCGAATCCTTTGCAAATAAAATATTAAAAAAAGCGGTCAGGCTTGGCTCGCATTTGCTTGAGATTACGAGCATTAAAGTAGACAGGCAGGATGTAATGAAAGAAGATATCACAATAAACGCGTTATCTCCGATAACGGTATACAGTACGCTGAAAAGGCCCGATGACAGCAAATACACATGTTTTTTCCAGCCCGGCGAAGATGATTTCAGCAGAATAGCGGATGAAAACCTCAGAAAGAAGTACAGGGCTTTTACGGGAATGGAACCGCCGGATGGGAAAGTCAGCTTTACGCCGCTGCATCAGCCGCGGCTTCACATTGTTATATATAAAGGATTTGTTATAAAAGGGTACACCGGGAAATTAAGGTTAAAAGGTCCGCGTGAGCTGCTGCAGATGGCAGTCGATGCGGGGCTTGGAAGCAAAAACAGCCAGGGCTTCGGA
>DATCLI010000357.1:0-5648 GCA_036563955.1 Clostridia bacterium
TAATGAGGTGGTTCAATTTGAATGAAACGGCCGAAGGGGTAATTTATGGTATAAACGGCCCTGTTATCAGGGTAAGGGGAAGCAGCGGTTTTAAAATGCTTGAAACGGTTTTAGTCGGGCATGAAAAGCTTATTGGTGAAGTTATTCATGTTTTAAAAGATGAAACAATCGTGCAGGTATATGAAAATACAACAGGTTTAATGCCGGGTGAACCTGTCATTTCAACAGGCCGGGAATTATCGGTGATGCTTGGGCCCGGCATAATAGGAAATGTTTTTGACGGTATCGGGCGCCCGCTTTATGAAGTTCAAAAGGTTTCAGGAGTTTATATTAATCGCGGATTTACCGTTGCACAGCTTGATCTAAATAGAAAGTGGCAGGTAAAAACACTTGTAAAACCCGGCGATTTTGTCTCCCCGGGCATGATTATCGCAAAAGTTGACGAAACCGGCGCTGTGGAACACTTCATTATCGTGCCTCCCGGTATGTCGGGAGAAATAACCGAAGTTAAGCCTAACGGTGAATATAATCTGACCGAAGCAATATGCAGAATAAGAACGGCCAATGGTGAGAAAACACTGTCTATAATGCATGAATGGCCTATACGGCGTCCAAGGCCGTATAAAAAAAGAATGGAGCTGACCGAACCTCTTGTTACGGGACAGCGTATTGTCGATACAATGTTTCCGATAGCGAAAGGCGGAGCCGCGGCAATCCCGGGCGGTTTCGGAACAGGCAAGACGATGACTCAGCATCAGCTTGCCAAGTGGTCAAATGCGGATATCATCGTATATATCGGCTGCGGTGAGAGAGGAAATGAGATAACCGAAGTCCTGGAGGATTTCCCGAAACTGACTGATCCCAGGACCGGCCGGCCGCTGATGGACAGGACCGTTTTGATTGCGAATACGTCGAATATGCCCGTCGCTGCCCGCGAAGCCTCAATTTATACCGGGATAACGATTGCGGAATACTATCGTGATATGGGGTATGATGTTGCCGTTATGGCGGATTCCACATCCAGGTGGGCCGAAGCGTTAAGAGAAATTTCCGGACGGCTTGAAGAAATGCCTGCCGAAGAAGGATTTCCTGCGTATCTTCCATCCCGGCTTTCCGAATTTTATGAGCGTGCGGGTTTGGTTGAAAACCTAAATGGAACAAAAGGCTCCATTACAATAATAGGGGCCGTATCGCCGCAGGGCGGGGATTTTTCGGAACCCGTTACGCAGAACACGAAAAGGTTTGTCAGGTGTTTTTGGGCGCTGGATAAGCAGCTTGCCTATACGAGGCATTATCCCGCAATAAACTGGACAAACAGCTACAGCGAATATTATGATGATTTGAAACAGTGGTATTATGATAATGCCGGCAGTTCATTCGACCCAATGCGGACTGAAATAATAAGGCTTTTACAGGAGGAAAGCAAGCTCGCCGAAATTGTCAAACTCGTCGGAGCCGATATACTGCCTGATGAACAGAAGCTGATTCTTGAGACAGCAAGAGTTATACGCCAGGGTTTTCTTCAACAGAATGCATATCATGAAAATGATGCGTTTGTCACTATTACAAAACAGCTGAAGATGATGGAAATCATTCTGGAATTATATGAAAAATGCAAAATCCTTGTTTCACGAAGTATTCCCGTATCTGTAATCGGAAAGACCGGTATTTTTGATGAAATTATCCGCATGAAATACACGGTTGATAATGTAAACTTATCAATGTTTGATCAGTTGATGGAAAAAATCAGGGAAATATATGACGAAATAAATTCCGAATACCGGGAAAGGGAAAGGAAGAGCCTTGTATGAGTCTGGAATATATCGGCCTGAAGGAAATAAACGGGCCGCTTGTGATATTAAACAGCGTGAGCGGTGTTTCTTATGAGGAAATGGTGGAGGTTATAGCGAATGGAGAAAAAAGGCTCGGCCGTGTTGTCGAAATACTCGGCGATATATGCATTGTACAGGTTTTCGAAGGTACGAGAGGCTTATCGCTCGTTAACACCCGTACGAGGTTTATCGGGCGTCCGCTCGAAATGCCGCTTTCAAAAGAGATACTCGGCAGGGTTATGAATGGAACAGGAAAGCCGATCGACGGGTTGGGAGACATTTTCCCCGAACAGAAAAGAGATGTGAACGGCAGCGCTATCAATCCTGTCGCAAGGGAATACCCGAGGAACTATATCCATACCGGTATTTCTTCGATAGACTGCCTGACAACACTTATTCGGGGGCAAAAACTACCGGTTTTTTCGGGAAGCGGCATTCCGCACAATCAGCTGGCTGTTCAATTAGTGCGCCAGGCCGGAATATCGGGAACGGACAGCCGGAACTTCGCTATTGTATTTGCTGCTATGGGTGTTAAGCATGATGTGGCCGATTATTTTATGTCAAGTTTCAGAAAAAGCGCGGTTCTTGATCGGGTAGTGGTGTTTTTGAACCTTGCAAATAACCCGATTGCCGAAAGGATTGTAACCCCGCGCTGTGCTCTAACAGCGGCGGAATACCTTGCATTTGAACAAAATATGCATGTTCTCGTTATTCTGATCGATATGACTTCATACGCGGAAGCGCTGCGTGAAATATCGTCTTCAAGGGGTGAAATTCCGTCAAGAAAAGGGTATCCCGGTTATTTATACAGCGATCTTGCTTCAATTTATGAGCGTGCCGGAAAACTGAAAGACAGGGAAGGATCAATAACGCAGATTCCGATTCTGACTATGCCCAATGATGATATCACTCATCCGGTGCCTGATCTGACGGGTTATATTACCGAAGGGCAGATAGTATTGGACAGGGCGCTCGCTCAAAAGGGAATATACCCTCCGGTAAATGTGCTTCCCTCATTGTCAAGGCTTATGAAGGACGGTATCGGGGAAGGGTTTACAAGAGAAGATCATCCGCAGCTTGCAAGCCAGTTGTTTTCGTCATACGCCCGCGTGCAGGATGTCAGAGCGCTTGCATCCATTATAGGCGAAGATGAATTGTCCGATATCGACAAGTGCTACATGAAATTCGGCAGAGTGTTTGAATCCAAATTTATTTCACAGGATGCGGACGAAAACAGGAATATTGAGGATACGTTTGAACTCGGCTGGATGATTTTAGGCCTTTTGCCGAGAGAAGAGCTTGACAGGGTGTCGGATAATATTCTTGATAAATACTATAACCCTGACAATGACGATATAGAGGGCTGATTTTATGGATATGAATGTTTATCCCACGAAAGGCAATCTAATAAGAATAAAATCGATTCTTGCCTTATCGAAGCAGGGTTATGAACTTCTGGATAAAAAACGGAACATACTTCTGCGGGAGATGATGGAACTGATCGATAAGGCCGGCGTTATACAGGAAAAAATCCGGGCTGTTTATAAACAGGCCTACGAAGCGCTGCAGATCGCCAATATAAGAATGGGAATCTCCGAGGTGCAGCAGCTTGGTTACGCTGTTCCCGAGGAACGCTCCGTAAGGATTCAAATTCGGAGCGTAATGGGTGTGGAAATACCATCCGTAGATATTGAACCGAATGTTTTAAGTCCGAGGTATGGTTTTTTAAGGACAAATCTCGCTTTGGATACGGCATACCGTTGTTTTGAGGAAGTGAAGCAGCTTACTGTTGAATATGCCGAGGTTGAAAATTCGGTTTATAGGCTTGCAAATAATATCAGGCGTACGCAAAAAAGGGCAAATTCACTTAAGAATGTTTTAATTCCAATGTATGAAAGGATGATAAAAACCATTCAGGAATCTCTGGAAGAAAAAGAAAGGGAGGAATTCACAAGGCTTAAAATAATCAAAAAATCAAACATTAATAACTAAGAACTTTTCTGCGGCGTAAAGCCGTTAAAAACAAAAAGCCGTTTAACCGGCTTATAACAAATACTGCGGGAATTAATACCCGTTTTCCTGTTTTACGTCTATTAATTTCTTGTCCACCCATTTAACGTTGTTACGCTCAGTGTGGATAAGTACCTCATGGTTGTTTTCAATAAGAACAACTGCATCACGGCCAAGAAATTTTATCTTTTGTCCAAGCTTCATCCGGAATTCTCTCCTTTTGCTTCTCTCCCCGCCGTACGATACGGCGGAATACCAGCATTATGTATATAAACAGGTCTTTTCAATAAAAATATACCATATATAGTGAAATTAAAATATTACAGTTCTATTACATTTTTTCAATAAAACTATAAAGACGCACTTTTTAATCTTTCTGCAATAACACGCGCAGCGTGTACACCACTGGCAGCCGCCTGAGATAAACCGCGTGTTATGCCGGCGCCGTCGCCAATAGCAAAAAAGTTTTTCAGTTTTGTTTCAAGTTCATCAGTTATCTGAAGCCGTGAACTGTAAAATTTAACCTCAACGCCATACAGCAGTGTATCGTGGTTTGCGGTTCCGGGAGCGATATTGTCGAGAACCCGGATCATTTCAATGATGTTGTCTAAATGGCGCTTCGTTAAAACAAGGCTTAAGTCGCCGGGAGTGGCTTTAAGAGTAGGCTTTGTAAAACATTGTTTAAGCCGGTGCTCGTTTGTTCTTTTACCTTTAATCAAATCCCCGAACCGCTGTACAAGGATTCCTCCGCCAAGCATATTGGAAAGTGACGCAATTCTTTTTCCGTATTGATACGGTTCTTTGAACGGTTCGGTAAAATGATTGCTTACCAGCAGTGCAAAATTCGTATTTTCGCTCCTCAGTTTTTTGTCGGTATAGCTGTGACCGTTTACGGTTATTATCCCGTCGACGTTTTCACTGACTACGTACCCATACGGATTCATGCAGAATGTTCTTACAATATCGCCGTACTGCTTTGTCCGGTACAGGAATTTTGACTCATATACCGCATCCGTGATATGCTTGAAAATTATTGCCGGCAGTTCGACACGCACACCGATATCCACCTGGTTATTGATTAGTAACAAGCCAAGATTCCGGCATTGGGATGAAAACCATTCGGCGCCTGAGCGGCCGGGAGCTGCGACAAGGTATTTGCACGAAAGCACGCTGCCGTCATTTATAGTCAGCGAATACCCGTTTTTTGTTTTGCTTATTTTTGTTACTACAGTGTTGCACTTTATTTCAATCCTGTTTTTCAAATAATCGAATAAACGCGCAATAATCATCTTGCTGTTTTCGGTGCCAAGATGCTTGACCGATGCCGATAAAAGGTGAAGATCATATCCAAGAGCAGTTCTTGCTATT
Organism: Clostridia bacterium; assembly: GCA_036563955.1. GTDB lineage: Bacteria > Bacillota > Clostridia > DSM-8532 > DSM-8532 > DTU069. Next base: position 5,211 of record DATCLI010000357.1, read on the forward strand.
TCGCGGGCTTCGTCTGTTTCGGTGGAAAACCGCTTTTCCGTTGCTCCAAATTTAACATTTACGCTGTCAACATACTCAATTAACTGCATAACATATTCTTCATCAAGATAATCATTGAGCCAGCCACCGAAACGTGTTGTAAAATTGAATTTCCCGTCCGAAAAAGCGCCTGCGCCGCCAAAGCCATTCATAATACTGCAGTTTACGCATTTTACGCAGGCGGAGGTTTTTCCTGCAACTATCGGGCATTCCCTGTGATATATATCATATCCCTGTTCCATAATAAGTATATCAGCTCCGGGAACAAGATTGGACAGTTCGTATCCGGCAAAAATACCCGATGTTCCGCCGCCGATTATTATTACATCGTATAAGTTTTTCAGCATAATATTCATCACCTGGCTTTAAAATAACTGGCAATTTATTATACCATAGGGA
>DATCLI010000358.1:0-4587 GCA_036563955.1 Clostridia bacterium
GCTACGCCCCATCCGTTCTCCATTTGTCAATTCTCCATTCTTTACTATTTATTTTATCCGAACTTATAAAATTAGTTTTTTCAATTATCCCGGATTAAATCACTGCTTTCAATTCTCATATCAATTACTCTTCCATTGCTCATAACCAACGGAATATTAATTATTGATCGTTTCTTTTGATTTATCGGGGAAATGTAAATACTGTCACCTTCGACCATTGTAGGATAGCTTATTCTGACATCAATTCCGCGTTCGGAAAAAATAATACCGGTTCTGCCGAGAATCATGGATGACATTTCGGCAATAGCGCTTTTTGACATATCATTTAACCCGGTTACTTCCTCGCCCATCATGATGCCTGCTATATATAAAGCCACATCTCTTTTCAGCGCAAACAGGAAACGGCCTTCAAAATCGCCGCCCATCCAGATAATAATAGCCAGGCTGTTTACAAGATTATGGTTATCCATCAGCGACAGACGCCCAAGTGTTATATCTTCCTGCAGCAGGGCCTTTATTATTTTACTTGAAGCTATTAACACGGGATTAATATAATCAACCTTCATTCCCTACCCCCGTTTGCACAACACTATAACATCCCTAATTGCTCTTTTTTTTTATCGGAATATTCAAACAAAAACTATACTTACCATCCAGTATTTTCTATTTCATTTTTTTTACTTCTCAGCATCAACGTATTCACGGCATCCAAAGGCGGTTTCCGGTTGAAAAGAACCTGGTACGCCTGTTCGGTTATAGGCATGTTTATTCCGTATTTCATTGCAAGTGAATATGCCGCCTTTGCCGCCGGAACTCCCTCAACTGTCATTTTAATCTCTGAAAGAGCATCTTCGAGGGTCATTCCTTCGCCTATCAGATATCCTGCCCTCCAATTGCGGCTGTGCCTGCTCGTGCAGGTGACAATCAGGTCTCCCATTCCCGTAAGGCCTGAAAACGTACGGGAAGAAGCTCCAAGGGCTTTTCCCATCCGTGCAATTTCAGTAAGCCCGCGCGTTATCAATGCGGCCTTTGTGTTGTCACCATATCCTAAGCCGTCCGATATACCGGCGCAAAGCGCTATAATATTCTTTAATGCGGCGCCGGTCTCGGCGCCTATAACATCCTGGCTTGTGTAAACCCTGAACTTTGCCGACATAAACGCATCCTGCACATATTCGGCATCATTTCTGTTTTCCGACGCGGCAACCACTGTAGTCGGCATTTCCATCGCCACTTCTTCCGCATGGCTTGGTCCCGTTAAAACAACGATACTGTTTTCTTTCGTCTCCTGCCGTACAACTTGTGAAAGGCGCAAGCCGGTATTTTCTTCAAAACCTTTTGAGCATACAACAATAACTGCGGAGTTTTTAATATAATCTGAAGCCTTTTTTACAGTTTCGCGCACATTCTGAGAAGGCACTGCGATTACTATTAATTCCGCATCACAAACACACTCATCTAAATTGGCCGTAAAGCAAACATTATCTGGAACAATAAAACCCGGAAGCTTTTCAATATGCTCTCTGTTTTCCGTAAGCATACTTACTTCCGTTTCGAACGCAGACCAAACCAAGACTTTATGATTGTTTTTGGCCAATAGAATTGACAAAGCCGTTCCCCAACTGCCCGCACCTAAAACAGCAATATTAAGCATTCATTTCTCCCATTATATCATTTTTTACTTTTAAAACTCAATTTTTTTTCTGTACCGTCAAGCAGGCGTTTTATATTTTCTCTATGCCGCACCACAATTAAAAATGACATAAGTACGGCAATCGCAATCATAAGTACAGGCAATTTGAAAAACAATGAAACAACAGGCCAAATAACAGCTCCAACAATTGAGCCAAGTGAGACATACCTTGTCAGAGCGACAACAACAATAAAAACAGCCAGGCATATAAGCGCAGGAACAGGACTAATGTACAGGATAACTGCAAACGATGTTAAAACCCCTTTACCGCCTCTGAAACCGAAAAAAGCCGGCCAATTATGGCCTAAAACAGCTGCAAACCCGGCCAGGTAAACACCCGCCCAGCCAAAATCATCTATGTAACCGACTAATAACTGCCCGATAAAACAGGCGGCAATACCTTTAAGAAAATCAACGATAAAAACCGCTGCAGCCGCAGGCTTTCCAAACGTTCTCAGAGTGTTCGTCGCTCCTGCGTTACCGCTTCCGTATTCACGTATATCCTTGCCGTAGAAAATTTTACCAATTAAAACGGACGCATTAATACTTCCAAGCAAATATCCAATAACAACGGATAAAACAGCATATAATACCATTTCACTTCACAACCTTTACAAAAGCGATTTATGTTTCAACGCCCTTTTCTTTCAACACAAACCGGATGGGAGTCCCCTCAAAACCAAAATTTGACCTCAGCGTGTTCATAAGATACCTTTCATATGAAAAATGCATTAAGGTCATATCATTTACAAACAATATGAATGTCGGGGGTCTGACACCCGTTTGGGTAATGTAGCGAACTTTCAGCCTTCTGCCCTTGTCTGAAGGGGGCTGAACCATCACAAGCGCGTCATTCAGCACATCATTCAAAACCCCTGTTGAAATACGAAGCGATGCCTGATCATAAACATGATCAATCATGCTGAAAAGACGGTCCACACGCATACCGGTTTTTGCGGAAATAAACGTTACCGGTGCATAATTCATAAACTCAAGCTTGCTAATGACAGTTTTCTGGTAACTCTCAAGCACGCCTGTATCTTTTTTAATTATATCCCATTTATTAACCGCTATTATACAAGCCTTGCCCTGCTCATGCGCATAACCGGCTATTTTTGTGTCCTGCTCTGTTACTCCGTCCTGCGCGTCAACCATAACAATGCAGACATCGGACCTGTCTACGGCAGTCCACGAGCGGATAACGCTGTACCGTTCGATGTTTGCTTCAATTTTACTTTTTCTTCGTATACCGGCTGTATCGATAAAAATATATTTCTTCCCTTCGCGTTCAACGGACGTATCTATCGCATCCCGTGTCGTGCCCGGTATATCGCTTACTATAACGCGTTCTTCCCCTAATATGCAATTTATTAATGAAGACTTGCCGACATTGGGTTTGCCTATTACAGCCACTTTAATACTGTCTTCTCTTTCATCTTCGCCGGCGTCCGGAGGAAAGTGCTCGTAAACCGCATCCAAAAGCTCTCCGAGCCCAAGCGCGTGAATTGATGATATTGCATATACCTCACCTATGCCGAGATTGTAAAACTCATATACTTCAGGCGGAACATCACCGACATTATCAACCTTATTCACAGCAACCACAACCGGCTTTTTGGATTTTCTAAGTATATTGGCAACATCTTCATCCGCTGGTGTCAAACCTTCTTTTGCATCAACCATAAATATAATTACATCAGCCGTTTCTATTGCCAATTCAGCCTGCCGAATCATCTGCCGCTTAATATAATCTCCCGTAAACGGTTCTATACCGCCGGTATCTATGATTATAAACTCCCGTCCTCTCCACTCCCCTTCGGCATAGATCCTGTCACGTGTCACACCCGGAGTATCTTCGACAATTGAAATCCGTCGGCCCGTTATATAATTAAAGAATGTCGACTTGCCGACATTGGGTTTGCCGACAACAGCGACAACAGGTTTAGCCAAATTACACCCTCCAATTATTTCAATTCTTTATTAATGATATTAGTTTAAACCCTATATGTCAACGCCTGTACGCATTATTGTCATAAAAGATAACGGGGCCAGGCTTGAATCGTTTATTAACAAATAATTCAAGCCTGACCCCGTTATTAACATTACTAATTACAAATCTTCCGGAATGATATCGTTGCGGATCAGATCATTATAGTCCTCCCGTTTTACAATCAAACGCGCGTTTCCGTCCCTGACGAGAACCACCGCCGGTTTTCCGATTCTATTATAGTTCATTGCCATCGAATAGTTATATGCTCCGGTAGCAAGAACAGCTACTATATCCCCTACTTCCGCTTTTGGAAATGAAATGTCTTTTGCGATAAGATCACCCGATTCACAATACTTCCCGGCTATTGTGACGGTTTCCGTGCGCGGAGCGCAGGGTTTGTTCGCAAGCAGTGCCGTATATTTCGATTTATACAGCGCATATCTTGGGTTATCGCCCATTCCTCCGTCAATCGAAACATACTTTCTTACCCCTTTTATCTCCTTCACAGCGCCGATACGGTACAGTGTGACGCCAGCGGGGGCGACAATTGAACGGCCGGGTTCTATAAGCATATACATTTTACCGAGCCCTTTTTCCTTACATATGCGTTTAACTACCTTTGAAACCGATTCAATATAACAATCATATTCGAGGGGATCATCCTTGCTTGTATAACGGATTCCAAAGCCGCCCCCGAGATTAAGTTCGGTTATGCTTATGCCGTATTTATCCCTGATGTCGGCAATAAAACTAAGCATTATTTCAGCGGCATGTTCAAAGGGCTCAATTTCAAATATCTGTGAGCCTATATGGCAGTGTAATCCGACGATCTCGACGTTGTCCATGCTTTTTGCCAGTGAAATAATTTCATGGGCTTCTCCGTTTTCAAGCGCCACTCCGAATT
>DATCLI010000359.1:0-2030 GCA_036563955.1 Clostridia bacterium
TGTTTATTATTTTCAGTCATGCAAGTATTTATCGAACACAGGATACGCATTCAGCGGAAGACTTAAGACCCTGTCCGTAGACAATGCCAATATTATAAAAATGCACGCCACGGATTTCAAGCTGTTCTACTCCGGCGACGAATGCGACGCCGCGGATATTCCTGTTTGGGAAAACGATGGCTTCATCATAAAAAGGATACCGCTTACAAAAAACGGATCAGGCTATACCGCTGAAATTGACAGCCTCGTCGACATGCTGTCAATTGAACTGGTTGGAAAAGTAAAGCCGAGCATCTGGCAGAGGTAAGCTCATATATCAATTTCGAGCCCTACGGGGCAGTGGTCCGATCCCATGATATCCGAATATATTACCGCATCTTTTATTTTATCCCTTATCCTGTCCGAAACAAGGAAATAATCTATACGCCAGCCTATATTCTTTTCCCTGGCTCTGAACATATACGACCACCATGTGTACGCGCCTTCCCTGTCCGGATACAGATAACGGAATGTATCGGTAAAGCCGGCGTTTATAAGCTCTGTCATTTTCCCTCTTTCCTCATCGGTGAATCCTGCGTTTTTCCGGTTTGATTGCGGGTTCTTTAAATCGATTTCATTATGCGCTACGTTCATATCCCCGCAAACTATTACAGGTTTTAAGCTGTCGAGCTTTTTTACATATGCCCTGAAAGCATCCTCCCATTCCATCCTGTAATCAAGCCGTGCAAGTTCGTGCTGGGTATTGGGTGTATATACCGTTACAAGATAAAAATTATCATATTCGGCCGTTATAACCCTGCCTTCGCTGTCATGCTCGTTAATACCAATTCCATCCGTTACCGAAACCGGCTTTGTATTTGAAAATAGAGCCGTGCCGGAGTAACCTTTCCTCAGGGCATAATTCCAGTATTGATAATAATCCCCTGTGTCCAATTGGACCTGGCCTTGCTGCACTTTTGTTTCCTGTATGCAGAAAATGTCGGCCGATACGGTTCTGAAAAAATCCAGAAACCCTTTTCCGATACAAGCTCTGATTCCATTTACATTCCACGATACAAGTTTCATGTTAAGCCTCCGTTTTATTTATTTGGACATTTGTGCCAATTTTCAGCATCCGGGCGCCAAACCCGAGCATCATCCAAAAAATTGGAGATACCGCAACAACACTGTCATTAAATATCCCCGTAACCAGATACCCGATAACTGCAGACAGTATCGCGCACATTATCATCCTTTCTCTTCTTTCTTCGTCAATGTCTTTTTGAATTATATCGGATTTAAGAAGAAATTTTAAAGCATTTACAATAAACCATACAATAAAACACATTAAAAAAGCAAGTGACAGAATACCTGAACCGAGAGCAATCTGAAGATACCAGCTGTGCGGCTTGCCGATAATAACCCATATCGCGCCGTAATTCAATTTACCGGCTATATCGTTCTGAGGAAATATATACGTAAACGTATCGGGACCGTAGCCTAATAAAACAGCCTTCTTTAACAGCGGCAGCGCTCTTGACCATATATACCCGCGTCCGGACGCAAATGACTCGCTGCCTTTAAATCCGAATGTCTCCGGATATTCAATATCCGTTACCAGGCCGTTATATCCGACAACCTGCAATTTGCCTTCATATTTTACAAACTCTATATCCTTTCCTTCCATATCGAGCATAAGCCACTGAAATTTTTCATTTTCTCTTAATGACCCGGTTATGCCCGAATAAGGGACAGTTAAAAAATAAAGCTTTTGCATTTCATTATCCTTTTGAACCTGAACATCGTGTCCATACTCGTCACTGAAACCAAACCCGCTGCTGCCGCATTTGATATTCAATGTCCATTTGTTTGTTCGAATAGACGCAGAGTCACCGGAAAGGCTTACATCCTCGAAATACAATTTATTCTCATTAGCGTTGTAAAACGGATTTATCTTTTTAAATTCCTTCAGCAATAAACCTTTTGAATACGAATTTATTAAAAAGAATATCAGTATGCCGTACAGTACCAAAGCAAAAAACCATTTATAC
>DATCLI010000360.1:0-3119 GCA_036563955.1 Clostridia bacterium
ACGGTATACACATCATCAGCCCCGCACTGGGCAAGAAGCCCGTCATACTTTAAAGTCGCCGTATTATCGGAAACCTTTGTGAAAAATACTCCGTTTGATTGATACCTTTGACTATCATTCATATCAAGGGTTTCAGAGAACTCTTCCTTAAATTTTTCACTTGCCTGTTTGCTTACGTGAAGACCGGTTGAACGCTTATTGCCTTTATTCTTTTTCGCATCGGGTTCCAAAACGTTGTCCAAGATGCTCATATCTTTATTTCCCTCCTGTCTTGTTCTTTATCATATTTAGTATGCGTTTTTAACATGTTGTTTATGATAGGATATTTCACCAAATCAATTTTGCAAAGTAATTGAAATTAAGCTTTGCCGCAGTCATATTTTTACCTGTTTTATCGTAAAAAATTCAAATTTGTTCAGACATTAATTTTTGAACTATTTGTCAGAGCGAAGATAAGCAAGTCGCCTTTTTGAGCAAAAATGCTTTATACAAAAATTTTTCAATATTTTTGTGAGTTTCGACTTGCCCAGGTGCTTGCTTCGTAAAATGTACATCACTAATGTTTGCCTTTCATTCGGTTTGCTTTATTATTTCCCGAGAGTTATAATTGTATAATAATCATTTAACTGAATGCTTTTTAATTGCGTTATTAACTGAAACAACGGGTTTGGATACAATGAAAAAACAAGGAAAAAAACTGTTTAAGCCGTCAAATTATGAAATTGACATGCTGAACGGGCCTTTATTATTTAAAATAATAAGATTTTCACTTCCGCTTGCGCTTTCGGGAATACTTCAGCTGCTATACAACGCAGCGGATATTATCGTAGTAGGACGTTTTGTCGGCAGTACGGCGCTTGCTGCGATAGGGTCCACTTCTCATATTACAAGCTTAATTGTCAGTTTGTTCATCGGTTTATCTGTCGGAACAAGTGTTTTGGTCGCACAATACCAGGGTGCGGGTGAACCCGGAAATGTGAACCTTGTTGTACATACATCGATTGCCGCAAGCATAATATGCGGCATTATTATCGGCGCGGCCGGGATAATAACGGTAAAAGATATCCTTCATGCAATGGGTTCTCCTGAAGATGTAATTGATCAGTCGGCATTATATCTCAGAATATATTTTGCAGGTATGCCCGCTTTAATGATTTACAACTTCGGAAGTGCAATTTTAAGAGCGGTAGGCGACACAAGAAGGCCTCTTTTTTATTTGACTGTCTCTGGGTTTGTTAATGTTACTCTTAATATGGTATTTGTGATATTCTTTCATATGGGGGTTGCCGGAGTGGCTTTGGCAACCATTATATCTCAGGCTATTTCGGCCGTTCTTGTATTAGTATGCCTAATTCAGTATAACGGTGCATGCAGATTAGTTTTGAAGGATATCAGAATTCATAAGGATAAATTAATTAAAATATTAAAGATAGGTATCCCGGCTGGGCTTCAGGGTACAATTTTTTCGTTGTCGAACGTAATAATCCAGTCTTCTGTAAACTCTTTCGGTTCGGCTGTTATGGCCGGTAATTCAGCATCCGCTAATATTGAAGGCTTCACTTATGTTTCAATGAATTCGTTCCACCATGCGGCATTGGCTTTTACAGGGCAGAACGTCGGCGCCGGGAAATACAAACGTGTGAAACGAGTATTTTTTATTTGTTCGCTGCTCGCCTGTGCAGCCGGAATTGGAGTAGGCACAATTGCGCGTTTGTTCGGCGAACAGCTTTTGGGTATCTATGCGCCCGGGAATACCGAAGTAATAGGTTACGGCATGATACGGCTTGCTGTAATTGCAAGCACCCAATTCACAGCCGGTTTTATGGATGTATTGGTCGGAATTCTGAGAGGCATGGGAACATCACTGACACCAATGATTGTATCTATCATTGGTGTTTGCGGAATCAGAATCACCTGGATATACACCGTATTTTCACAGAGCAGGGATTTGAAAACTTTGTATATGTCATACCCTGTTTCGTGGAGTCTGACAGCGTTAATTCATCTGATATTCTGTTTTGTTTTTTTATCAAAGCTGAAAAGTAAAATCAAACCTCCGACAGAATAAATGCTTTCAGTAATTTAACCACACTATTTACGTCATCTATATCCACCATTTCACATGGGCTGTGCATGTACCTGCAAGGTATCGACACTCCTCCCGACGGTATCCCGCCCGCCGTCGTATGGATTGAACCCGCGTCATTTCCGCCCTTTTCGATTACCTCAAGCTGGTATTGAATATCAAACTTCTTTGCGCAGTCAATCAGTTTATTCTTTACAAGCGGATGCGATATTGTTCTTCCGTCCTTAATCATAACCGCGGCGCCTTTGCCGAGTTCAATCGACAATGGGTTGCATCCGGGCGTATCGCCGATATTCGTAACGTCTACCGCCACTGCGAGATCGGGTTTTATCGAATATGCGGCTGTTCCCGCGCCGCGGAGCCCTACCTCTTCCTGAACCGTAAATACGAATACGACTTCGTTTTTTACTTCTTTTAACTGTCCGATAAGCTCTATTAATACTGCACAGCCTATCCTGTCGTCAAGAGCTTTCGAGATATATCTCCCGTTCTGTTCAATCGTACCGGCTTCAAACACCGCGATATCGCCGGGCGAAACATACTCCATCGTCTTTTCCCTGCTGTTTGTTCCTATATCTATATACATCTTGGAAAAATTCAGATCTTTCATTTCTTTAAGTTTCTCTTCATAGTAAACACAGCCGCATACACCATTGGCGAACCTTACCTTCTGCCCAAGTGAAAAAAACGGGCTGACTCCGCCGATATTCGAAAAACGTATAAAGCCGTTTTCTTCGATATATGTTGCTACAACGCCTATTTCATCCATATGGGCAGCAAGCATTATGCGCTTGCCGTTTCCCTTTTTCACGGCGATAAGGTTTCCAAGCGTATCTGTATATAATTCGTCTACTTTTCCCGATATCCTTTTGCGTATAACCTCGCGTATTTCATCTTCGCGGCCTGAAGGCCCATAGGCACCGGCAAGTTCCCTAACAAGTTCAATCATTTCCTGGCCTCCCATCGAACACCAAAGGCAGCGTAAGCAAAGCCTTTTTAACCAATTCCTTTGTGTTTTCGAGATCATTTATAT
>DATCLI010000361.1:0-6634 GCA_036563955.1 Clostridia bacterium
CCAGAACAACTCTGTCCCCCGCTTTTAAACCTCCGACGTGGCTTCCGACATCCGTAACGGTTCCTACACATTCGTGGCCTAAAACAATCCCTTTTGTCCCGATAAATCCCGGCGGATCGCTGAGCAGGTGAAGATCCGTACCGCAAATGCTTGCTGCCTCCATTTTAACCTGTACGTCAGTCGGATTTACAACCTGCGGTATATCCCGTTTACAATACTCAAATTTCCCTATGTCTTTATAGATTATTGCGTTCATCTGTTTCATCTTACAACACCCCTCATTGCAATTAAAATTTTAACCGATTTTAAGCGGGACCAGATTTTGCTTGCCCCTGAATATGGCAGGAGCGTACCCGCCGGAAGCAAGCATTTATTTCCGGAAAGTTACAGCGTGCTGTCTTGAATTTTTTCCAGCAAACCTATAGTTGCCAATATTTCATTTTTACGTGTACATCCGGATTTGCCCGGCTTAATCAGGGAGAGAAAGTCAGAAAGTTCCGCCAAAAAAATTCCGGTAGGCGGAAGGTTTATTCCTGTCGGTATCTTTATTTTCTCCTCGATATCAAAAATTTTCGGTTCGCAATCGACTTCATACGCTGTTACTTTATTACCGTCATTGACTACGACAGCATTTTCAAAATATACCCGCCACGCTGCGGTAAAGGGGAAACTTGCATTATACCATGCCGCTTCTGCGCTTATTGATTTATCCTCATAACGGTAAGTAAATCTATAATGCTCCTTGTAATCTTTGCCTTCGTTGCCGCAGCATGTAAAGCTGAAGTCCTTCGGTACGCCAAACAATGAAATTATCAGATCAAGGTCATGAATATGCAAATCAAACGGTAAAAGTCCGCTTTTTTCTTTTTCGAACAACCAGCCATTCTTAATCCATTTCGGGCAGGCTGACAGTCGCAAAAACTGCGCATCCAAAACCTTGCCGTATATGTTCGTGTTTACTAAATCACGCAGGACTTCTGTTTCACGCGCGTACTGCAGAACTTGTCCGACAAATAGCATCACTCCGGCTTTTTCAGCAGCTTCTATCATCTGTTTGGCTCCGGCCAGGGTTAAGTCAAGCGGTTTTTCGCATATCACATGCTTTTTTGCATCAATTGCCTTTAAAACATTTTCCCTGTGCGTGAAGGTCGGTGTGCAAACATCTATAACATCCAACTCCTCGTTTTTAAGCATTTCATCAATTGTTTTATAGCATGTTACACGGTTTTCTGAAGCAAAGAGCTCACCGCGTGACTGATCCGAATCACACACAGAAACAACCTTCGCGATATTTATATGCTTATAGTTATTAAAATGTACGGTGCCCATTCCACCAATACCAACGATGCCTATCCTATACATATCATATCTCCCGTAATAATTTTTTTAAGTATTCGACTGCAAGCAATATATCTGCCGCAGCATTGTCATGTACTTCTCTTTCAATTGTTAAAAACCCGTCATAACCAATTTCCTTAAGCGCCTTCAAATACTCCGGAAATCGAACGCTTCCCTCTCCTAACGGTGTTTCATAAAAGTAATTGGTCAGGAGGTCGGTAACAGCTTCAATGCCGCCCGTCGCAAATACCTCATACGTCTTTTCCGGACCAAGATATTTCTTCATTACTCCATCCTTGGCATGAGTATGAACAATAAGATCTCCGGCTTTTTTTACGCCTTCCACTTCATCGTCATTTGTTACCATAACTAAATTTGCCGGATCGTAATTGATCGCTATTCCTTCACACTGCCTGCAGAACTCAGCAAGCCGTGAAACAGGCTCCGGCCCCGTTTCAACTGCAATTACCGCACCGCGCTCTTTCGCATATTTTCCGATTTCTCCGCAAGCATCAAGCATTGCTTTATATCTTTCTGAATTCCTGTCTTCCGGAATTCTTCCGATGTGGGTCGTTATTATATTTGTACCTAAAGTTAACGCACAATCCACAACAGCTTTTAAATATTTCAGCTTTTGGGCGTTATCCTTGGCAATTTCAAGACCATGCCCGCCCAATTCACCGCAAAGCGCTGTTATTTCCTGCGAACAATCCCTGGCGGTTTTTTTAATTTTCTCCAGGAACGATTTGTCAACTTTAAGCGGATCAAGCTCATTCCACGCATATATCTGAACACCTTCGGCTCCGCACTTTTGCGATTTTTCAATTCCTTTTATCAGCCCAACGCCGAACCAGTCCGCCAATGTTCCGATTTTCATAGGAAAGCACCTCCTAAAGGGTCATGATTTTGTCAAACGACGGCTTATTGCTGTATATGCTCTGCAATGGGAACTTCGTATAGTTGGGGAACATTTCAAGAATTAGATAATCATTGTAATTTATGTCCCGAAGAGCAGCCATTACCGCGCCAAAATCAACATCTCCGGCCAAAAGATCAACAAAGCCTGCCATAGATATCGCGCTTCTTCTGAAATCTGCAATGTGTATTTTTTTAATTCTTTTGCCCAGGATCCTGATCCACTGATCCGGATAGCCTGTGTAAAGTATATTGGACACATCAAAGTACGCGCCCACATAGTCATTGTTTATTTCATCAATCAAATTCCGCATTTCAAGAGGAGAAAGCAAAAACTTATTCCATACATTTTCAATACCAACGGCTACCTTAACAGCCTTAGCATGTTCGCCCAACCGTGAAATCGCTTCCTTTGCATTCTCATATGCGGCGTCGTAGCTGATTATTTCCGCGTTCGGATTAAAATCGGTACCTGTCCAACCGGGAATAAGCAGCATTGTGTCTGCGCCGAGAAATGCACCAATATCAAGTACTTTTTTACCCAGTTCAATAACACGATTCCGCACCTTGGGATCATTACTGCATATTGGTTCATTCCAAAACATAGTGCATCCAATACTGCAAATTTCAAGTCCGTAATCCGCCGCCATCTTTTTAATTTCCAGGAGATCTGCTTTGCCGGTATTAAGCGTTATGTCGCCGGCTTCCTGCACAACGACCTCTACGCCTTGATAGCCGGCATCTGAGCATGCACGAAAGATATCTTCGTATTTATAATCACTGGAAAAAGAAAATCCGCTGAAACCTTGTTTCATCATTTATTACCTCCTGAATAAGCTGAATAAAATTTGGGAAATCGAATAGATTATTTCTGCGAAAACGGAGTGCTGCGAAAAGTATTTGCCCGACGGCTGTCAGCCGCCGAGCAAAATTATTGCTTTCATGATTGATTAATAGTATCCGCCCTCGCGCATGAGCTGATCTACACGCTGCTGTACTTTGTTAAGAGCTTCCTCAACGGTTTGCTCTCCCATTAATGCTTTAGAGAGCTCATCCGACATAACTACCTGATGAATGCTCATGAAGTCAGGGAACATCCTTGGTACCCAATGTTTACCCGTCAGGACGGCTTCCGCAAAATTCTTCATCCACGGATATTTTGAGGAAGCGTTGATGCTGGATGAATATCTTGAACCTGTGACGCCGCGCATAGCCAGTTTATCCTGTACAGGTTTTGATAATGCCCAGGTCATATATGCTTTTGCCGCTTCAAGATTCTTGGAGTACTTATTAATAGCATAACAATGTCCGGCAAGAAGGCCTTTTGAGGACTCCACACCGCGTGCTCTCGGCAGAGGAGCAAACAGTATTTTCCCTGCATATTCCGATTGTGCAGGATCATTCGTGCTTTCGCAGAAGGCTGCCCAGTTAACACTCGTAGCCACCTGTCCGCGCTGCATCAGGAGCTGTGTTTCGGAAAACCAGTTATTCGGTACAGAAGGCGGCACTACTTTCCATTTTCTGTATAGATCAATATAGAAAGTTATAGCTTCTATACTTTTGGGATCTGTATAATTAGGTCTAAGATCTTCTGTAAAATAGTCGAACCCCCAGGAGTTAGCATATACAATATAGTCCGAGGCTATAGCAACAGGTGCGGCCATCATCGTTGTGCCATAAAGATCAATTTCACCGTCGCCATTTGTATCTCTGGTAAAGAACTTGGCAATATCCAGAAATTCGTCCCAATATTCGGGAACCTTTAAGTCGTAACCGTACTCTTTCTTAAATTCGTCAGCATATTGTTCAAACAGATCACTGCGATAATACATTCCCATTACATCGGTGACCATAGGAATAAAATATACGTTGTCCGTTCTTCCTGTTGGATCACCGTAGGCATCGGTAAATGTTGTATAAAGATCATCGAAGTCAAAATCCTTATCAGCTTTCCATTCCTCAACAGGCATCGGCTCCAGTCCATCCATAACAGCCAGAGCTGCCGTCCATGTAGCATCCGCGGTTATGATATCATACGTACCTGCCTTGCCGTTAATGGTTAAAAACACCTTCTCCTGGAGAGCGGATGTTTCGAGTATGTCCCAAACAACCTTAGCGCCGGTCTCCTGTTCGAACTCTGCGGAGAGTTCCCTCATAACCTGGCTTCCCAACCAGTCAATAGCGGGAATATTAAGTGTTACACCCTTATAAGGAAGTTCGGTGCTTTCTTTATTATCTTTTGCCGGGGCAGTTGTTTGCCCGTTAGTACTGGAAGCCGGAGAACATGATGCCAAAGTAAGAGTAAGCATCAGAATTACAATAATGCATGTAAATAATCTTCTATTCATAAAAGAAATTCCTCCTTTAAGCATTTTATAGTTGACAAATTAAAGTTTTATTTTTATACCATTATTAAGGACGGATTTTTTCGCCATGGTCAGAACTTTTATTACTTCAAGGGATTCTTCTATCGGAACAGGTTCTTTATTGGTCTTTATCATATCAATAAAATGCTGCAGCATATTCCAGTAGAAATAGTCCCAATCGGCACAGATAACAGATGTTTCGCCTTTTGTGCCGAACAAATCGAGTTTAAAGTTCTGTTCTATCTCCGGCATTACGATAAGCGTTAGAATCCGTCCGTCATCAAAATCTATTTTTACGACATGTTTTCTTCCTTCACCGATGTTTTGCACGGCAACGGCGCCCCTGCCGAATACGGGATATGCAAATTCCAATGCGTGAATACCATAATGAATGATGTTGTCTTCACCCATATACGCGCCCTGGCAAACCGTTGTTCCGTAATCGATTCTTCCTACTGCATCAATTTCGGATTTGTGCTCCGGTATTTCTCTGCAGTATCGCAAAGCAGAACCTGTCATAAAAAGCCCGCCGTATTTCTTTGCCTTGTTGATGATTCCTTCCGCTTCTTCATAGGTCATTGCCAGCGGTTTATCCACAAAAGTCGGCACCTTGTTTTCCAGGAAAAAATCCGCTTTCTTTTGATGGGTCATTGAAATATCATCGACAATTAAAACTCCGTCCACATGTTCAGCAACATCTTCCATTCTGTTTTCCACCCGGTCGATGTGAAAAACTTTCGCAAGATGCTTTGCCGCGTCCTTATCCTCATCCCAAACCGAACCAATCCTTGCACCCTTTGCCGGTATTGAGTGCAGGCACTCATGCCATTCTTCAGGCACTTCTTCCTTTTTAAAGCCATTGATGATGGACGAGAAAGATCGAGCGTGATATGATGACGGCCCTCCTCTTCCAACGCCAATAAGCCCTAAGACGAGTTCTTTTTTTTCAGACATAGTCTAACCTCCTTTGAAATTTATTAAAATAAGCTGTGCTTTTAGCTTAAGGTTTTCCTGTATTTTTTATCCTTTAACCGAACCAAAAGTAAGACCCCTGACCAAATGCTTCTGTACGAGAAGAAGCACGATAATTGTTGGAACAATAATAACTACCGAAGCCGCGCACGTTTCCGCCCATCGTACTTCCCTGACACCTACATAGGCAACCGCAGCGATAGGGGCTGTTTTTGCACCCAGGCTGCCTAACAGGTTTGCATACATAAATTCATTCCATGTGGTCATGAAATTGAGAATCATTGTTGCAATTATCCCGGGTTTCGCCATTGGAAGAATTGTCTTGAATAAAATCTGCCAGAAAGAATATCCGTCCAGCATGGCCGCTTCTTCTATTTGGTATGGTATTTCAGCAATGAATATCTTATTCAGCCACATCGCCAACGGAAGGTTCATCAGCGTATACATCAGTATCAGCGATAAATGAGTGTCGAGCAGCCCCATTGTCCGGAAAATAAAGTACATTGGAAGTATAACGGCAACCTGGGGTAAAAGCCGCAGGCTAATGATAAAAAATGATGCCTGTTCAAAGAACGAACCTTTTCTTCTTGCGGTTGCATAAGCCGCAGGGATAGCCAGCACGGTTGACAGAAACAATGACCCGAACACGACAATTATGCTGTTTAAGATATTGTTTATGAATTTGTCCTCAACAAATACCTGTCTATAGGCGTTGAAAGTAAAATTAAAGTTCAGAAATTTCGGAGGGTATGCGGTAAAGTCTATCTTGTTTTTAAAGGAAGTAACCGTAATCCAAAACAACGGGAATAATGTCATTATCAGGCACAGGGTAAGAGTTACGTATGCCAGTATTTTTCCGGCCGCTTTTCTTGCTGCAATATTTGTCCGTTTCAATTGTGTTCATCTCCTACTTTGACTATTTTGAACTATTGCTTATGCAAAGTTTTACAAATTTTCTGCTGATAAAGTATAAAATTATCAATACGAGCCACGAAATTGCAGCTGCCTGCCCAATGTTAAATGTAGCCAAACCAACTTTATAG
>DATCLI010000362.1:0-13728 GCA_036563955.1 Clostridia bacterium
TTTCAATCCTGATATGATCGAGGTATGAATTGAAACTTTTGCCCGTATTGCATTTAAAGAGCTTGCCGAGATAATTGCTGTTATAGCTGAAAATGGATGCAAGGGTTTCAAGCTTAATATCGATGTCATAATTCCTTTCAATGTAATCTATCATTTTCTTTATGGTATCTTCAGGTCTTAACCCTGAAAGCTCGTCTGACAATGAAATCAATTTGTACTTGATATAGCCATGCAGATCCAAAAGGCTTGTTTTCTTATATATCTGGCTTATCATTTCCTTCTTTTCACTGATATGGTACTCCAAAGTTTTGTTCTTCGCCGCAAGTCGGGTAACAATGCTGATAAGCATATCCGTATAATTTATTTTAATTGTATCCTCATCCGCTTCGCTTAATAAAAAACAATTCTTCACTTCCTCGAGGATATTATTTATTTGTACGGGATAATTCAAATCCACTGCATTATAAAGCTTATCGAGGATACCCGCAAAATCAAAATCGTTAATGGAATAAAACCTTTTATCCGCGCAGCCATGTTCAGACAAACCCATCATAATTTTGTTGTGCCCGTATAAAAATTTTCTATCCATTAATTTACATGCGGCAAAATAAGATTTCTTAACATCATCTATTGTTTTCACAGATTCTCCAAGTGAGATTGTCACACTGATTTTAAGTTTATCGAATATGCTGTCCTGGATTTCTTTTAAAATGCGAGGCAGCAAATCCTGAACCATATTCTTTAATAAAACGCCTATATATTTATCAATATAAAAAACATATCCGTACCCGCATTTTGAGATATAATTTTCAGCCTCGGCCATAATAGCATTCCTGAGATTGATCTCTTCCGGTAAATTCGTACTTATATCAATTAATCCTACCGAATAATTCCTCCATGGAAAGTCAAAGCCATACAGCGCGTTGTATTTTTCCAGGCGAATACAGGGTATGTTCCCAATGACTATTTGTTCTATGATCTTATCCTTTGAAAGGGAAATGCTTTCATCCATATATTGTTTCATTTCCCGTGTATTTATAATTGATTCGCGCACTTTTGTTATCTTTTCGATTAACGCCTGCTGTTCAATTGGTTTTAACAGGTATGAATCAATATTCAGCTCGATTGATTTTTGCGCAAACCTGAAATCAGGATATGCCGTCAATATAATAACCTTGCACCCGGAGCCCTGTTTCCGCAGTTCTTCAACCATTTGCAGTCCATCCATGACAGGCATTTTAATATCTATAATAATCAGATCGGGTGTAAGCTGCCTTACCATTTCAAGTCCGTCCATTCCATTGTCGGTATCGCCGCATATCTCATAGCCATACCTGTTCCAATCAATAATGGTCCTTAAACCTTCCCTGATAAAGTATTCATCATCAATAATTAATACTTTTAACTTCTTCACACCACTCACCAGGCATTATAATTTCTATACAGGTTCCCTCGTTCTCAACGCTGCCTATTCTCAGACCGTACCTGTCACCATAAAAAAGCCGTATCCTCTGATGGACATTCTTTAGCCCAATTCTGCTTCCGGAAGCATCTTCCACTTCATCAAGCGACAGGATTAATTCCTGAAGCCTCTCCCTGCTCATACCGCTGCCGTTATCTTCAACAGTAATTACTAGATAACCGTCCTTTTTAGCAAGGCGGATGGATATCTTACCGTCGCGTTGTTTTGATTCAATACCGTGTATGACTGAGTTTTCTACAATAGGTTGAATGGTCATCGGCAGAATCTTACTTTTCCTGATTTCATCATCTTCATATTGGATAGAAAAATTTATTCTGTCTCTATACCTGAATTTCTGAATTTTTAAATAACTTTTCACGAGATCCATTTCAGCTTCCAGTGTAACCATTTCACTGCCGGTCTCAAGATTTTTTCTGATTATTTTACCCAGCATCATCACCACTTCGGCAATTTCCTTGTCCCCTTTGCTGTGGGCATTCATTCGGATTGTTTCCAATGCATTAAATAAAAAATGCGGGTTTATCTGATTCGCGAGAAGCTTTAACTTTATTTCCCGTTGTTTTATTGCCAGTTGATTCTTTTGTGCATCAATATGTTTAATCTCATTTATTAATTGCTTGATACTGTGAATCATAACCCCCAGATCCTGTGCCAGCTGACCCATTTCATCCTCGCCGTCCATAGTAGGATCCAAATCGAAATTACCCATGGCAACCTCATGCATATCCATGCTTAATTTTTTCACTCTCTTGCTTATTGCCCTTGTAAACACAATAATCAACAGAATGGCAAATAACAGGCAGGATATCATGATGACAACACCGAGCACAACCATATCCGTAGCCTGTTTCTCAATAACACTGACAGGCACCATCGAAACAATCTTGAACTGTCCGTTATACAAGCCGGGCGACATATTGCGGACAATTACATTGGCAGGCATTCCGAAATATTCTATTTTCCACGAACCATCACCGAGGGATGCAATATTTGAAATTTCGGAATTATTAATATTTTCCCCAACCATATCTCTTTTGCCCGATGCTATTATATTCCCGTTGTCATCACAAAAATACATATCATAGGGCTCATTTCTTAAAAGGGAATTCAGATAATCACTGTTCATGCTTATAATAAGCGCCCCTGTGGTTTTATCGCCCAGACTGGTTTTTATCAGCCTTGTAAGACATAAATGGCACCGTTTTTGATAATCGTCCTGAAGGTATTGCCATTTTATCCTCCCATTCGCTTTTATAATATTCCGATACCATTCAGACTCAGATATCTCGGGAGTTACTTTATTAAAATGCCCTGAATTCAATAACGTCTGGTTTTCAGAATAAATTCTTATTTCCCGCACTTCACTGCTGTATAAATTTATTAAACTGTTAAATTCATTGTATTCATAGTAAGATTCGAATACTTCCTGATCGTTCTTATAATTGGTTAATAGCAGCTGCTCCAGATTTTTATCCATCTGCAGCTTGTATGAAATATTCATCAACAGTTTCATTGCCTTATCCACTCCGGAATAAATTCTTTCGACGTTGACAGTAGCTTCGCGAATTGCGTTTTCTACCGCCATATTCCTTATGCTGCTGATTAATATGATGCCAACCACCAATACAGGCAGAAAGACAACCAGTATGTATGAAAGAAGAAGCTTTTCCCCAATTTTAATATTGTTGAACTTTCTTGCAATTTGATTTATCCGCAATTAAATCTTCTCCCATATAAGTTGTTGTTCTGGATATCGGCACTTGAAAGCTTCTTGCGCAGGTCTCCGGATGCGGCTTGATTAGCGGTTGAAACAATCCTCTTAATAATTATAATTTTATCATAACCTTCCAAAAACTCAATAAAATACTGATTTTTTGAAAATTCATATCTCACGTTATTGTTTGATATGTCATCTACACAAAAAAGAGCAGCAATATTGTACTCTTCCTGTGTAATTAAAATATATATAAAAATAAACACCATAATATATACCGGAAGTGCCCAGCTAAACAGAGAACAAACAAGGGGTGGAATTGATTTTTATTATCAACTCCATCCCTCTGCTGATTTTAAAAGGCTCTTCGTCAATCAGTCGCCGCCACTTTTCTATAAATTACGCAGGCAGACGGCTATAATCTTTACTTACTGCCATAGCTTTGTTCTTTCTTTGAGCACCTTATTGAACTGTTCGGTAACCATATCCAATCCCGCTTCTTTCAACGCCTGCTGGTATGCAGCCCATAATGTGTCGAACTGGGCAGGATCCGCCATGATGATTTCCGGTATCATTCTGTATCCTGTCTTCAGAATCCTGTCATCCGCCGCTTTCCATTCAGGGTCGTCTATATTCACGAGCCAAGCCGCTCCATAAGGCTTAACGGGGAACTCATCCGCCTGCGGATACAACTCTTTCCATGTGCTTACTCCGTAATGGCTCAGAACCTCATTTTCAATGGGAAGCTGCCTGGCTGCTATTTCTTCAAGCGTATCAAAAGCTTCAAAATATTGGCCTGTCGAATCTTTTACGGCGTTTCCGTATGTCGGGAAAGGATAACAATATTTCTTAATACCGGTTTTCTGCTGCCATGCAGGGTCTGAATTTCTCATATCTTTTACTTCGGGCTTTAATACCCTCTTTCCGTTTTCTATGCTATAGTGAAGGTCTTTCACTCCCCAGTGGGTTAATATCTGCGCTTCTTCGGTGCACATCCAGTCAATGAACTTGACTGCCCTTACAACATCCTTGCAGTTTGTAGTAATAGCCAGTCCCCAGCCGCCGAGATATCCGGCGCTCTGGAAGTCGGCAAATTTAACCGATTCATCTATCGTAATCGGAAAATACCCGTATACGGCTTCATATTTTTCATCTTTTTTCAGTGCCGTAACAGCCTCGTCGATTTCCCACCTTGCATCGGCTAATGCAATTACTCTGCCTGAAGCGATTTTAGCTTTGTATTGATCATATTTTTGCACAAAGCTTTCCGGATCGAGCAAACCTTTATCATTCATACCGTTCAGCCATCTGAAGTATTCCTTCACCTCGTCCCTTGTCAAATGCCTTACTGCATCAAGGGTATTAATGTCTATGTACCATTCTCCGTCATCGCTGTTGCCTGTAGCGAAGTTAGCGGGATTGGAAACTGTTATCATGAATCTCCAATCATCGGCCAGAAGTGAAAGAGGTATTGATTTCTGACCGTACAGAGTTGGATTCTGCTCATAATATGTACGGATAGCATTCTCAAAATCATTAACTGTTCTGAGTTTTGGATAACCCAATGCCTTAACGGCGCCCAACTGCAGCTGGAAACCCGCGTTTGGCTCCATATTTTCCTGACCTACTTCCTTTCCGCCCACATAATATATGGAAGGATCATCAAGGCTCCAACGCAGTCTTTTAATGTCGATTTCTCCATAGAATTTCTTAATGTTCGGTCCGTACTTTTCGATTAATTCATCCAGTTTAATAATGGCGTTAACATTCTTTAAGATGCTGAGATCGCCTTTGCCGTAAACAAAATCCGGGTAGTCGCCGCTGGCTGCCATTAAAGACAGTTTTTGTTTCCCTGCGTCACTGCTGACCGCATTTTCAATTTGAAGCGTAACTCCGGTTGCTTTTTTGATTTCCATCGCGACAGGGCTGGAAAAGTCGGAATCCGGGTATGCATCCGTTTCAACACTATACATTGTAAAAGTTATCGGTTCGGGTGCTGTATCCACTGGAGCCGTAGAAGCATCTTTTTGTGTCGGCGCCGTTGTCGGTTGTGTACCCGTAACTTGCGGGCCGCAGCCGGCAGCTAATGTTATCATCACAAGTACGAGAACTAGTATTAGCGTTCTTTTCATTCAAAAAACCTCCCCTTTAATATTAATCTATTGCAATGAGATAACCCATTGAATATTAAGCTTAAATTCCGGTAAAATCGCTGTAAAAGTTTACACATCCTGCCTGGTTTATCTCATTGAAAGCTAAAACTTATATCTTCACTGCGCCGAGCGTTAAACCTTTAATGAAATATTTCTGCACAAAAGGATATACAACGACAATGGGCAGTGTAGCCACCACTGTCATCGCCATTCTTAATGATTCAGGCGAGACCCTTTTTTGCGCAAGATCGGCAGAACCATAGATATCCTGTTGTCCTGATGACTGGGCGCTTAAAAGTATTTTTTGAAGTTCAAACTGCAGCGTCGTAAGGCTTTTGTTCGAACCACAGTAAAGGTATGTATCAAACCATGAATTCCACTGACCCACGGCAATAAACAACGAAATTGTAGCAACTGCCGGGGTACATAACGGAAATATTATTCTGAAAAATATCGTTATATCGTTTGCGCCGTCCAGTTTAGCCGATTCTTGTAGATCAAACGGCAGCCCGTCAATAAAAGAACGTATCACTATGACATTAAATGCGCTGATAAGCCCGGGCAGGATATAAACAAGAAAATTGTTCGTCAGCCGAAGGTTCCTTATTAACATATATTCGGGAATCAATCCCCCGCTCACATACATCGTGACAATATAAAGAATGGTAACTGCCTTTTTGGCTATAAAATCGTGTCTGCTTATAACAAACGCAACCATGGCAGTGCTGATAATACCCGTAACAGTTCCTGTAACGGTTCTTAAAACTGAAATAATGACCGAGGTTAATAATGCTTTGGTTTTAAAGATCTCCGCGTAGTTCAATAATGTAAATTCCCTCGGGAATATCGTTATGCCGCCCTTCACGGTATCAACCGAATTATTCAGAGATATTGCCAGCACGTTCAGAAATGGATACAGCGTGGCGATCATTAAAACAATCATCAGTGAATGATTGAAAATATGAAAAGTTAAATCTGCCGCAGACATCTTTTTCAAAGCTTCTCATCCCCCTATTTGGTTACAACGCCGACCCCGGCAGCTTTTCTGCTTATTGCATTGGCAGTAAAAACCAGAATAATACTGACTACCGATTTAAACATACCCGCTGCCGTGCCAAAAGCCCATCTTCCCGCCGCTATTCCATAATCCAGTATATAAAGATCCAAAACATCCGAATAATCGCGAACCAAAGAGTTTCTCATAAGGAACTGCTTTTCAAAGCCAATATTGATTAAATTTCCTATACACATAATTAAAATTACCATAACGGTAGGAAGAATACCCGGCAGGGTTATATGCCAGATTTTTTTAAACCGGCCTGCGCCGTCTACCATTGCCGATTCGTACAGCTCAGGAGATATTCCCGCTATTGCTGCCAGGAATATAATTGAATTCCAGCCGATCTCCTTCCAGACATCAGCAAAGGTCACAATCCACCAGAAGAAGTTCGGTTTTGCCATAAACTGAACAGGCTGCTTAATAATACGCAGAGCCATAAGAATATTGTTCACAACGCCATCGTCAATAGAGAGCATTTTATTGAACAAGCTTGCAACAATAACCCAGGAGACAAAATGCGGAAGGTATGAAATGGTCTGAACCATGCGTTTAAATGTTTGTTGTGTGATTTCATTCAATAAAATCGCCAAAACGATGGGGAGTGTAAAACCGAATAAGAGAGACAGTATACTCATCGCCAGAGTATTTCTTAAAACGAGATAAAAGTATTTGTCCTGGAACATTATAATAAAATACTTTAGCCCAACCCATTCCTGCTCAAAAAAACTCTTTCCGGGTATATACTGCTGAAAAGCAATCGTCCAACCCCAGAGGGGAATATATTTAAAGATGAAAATCCATACCACAAAAGGCAGTGACATAATAAACAAATATTTCTGCTGGTTTAAACGCTTAATATTTTTTTTACCAAAAATGTAATTTTTATTTCTTTGAGCTATCTTGCTTACCGGCTGCATGCTAATACCTCCAAGACTGAATTTATGCTTTATAAACCAGTAAAATAACTTTTGGAGATCATTGCAGTATGCGGAATTTTGCTGTGATTTGCATACACAACATAAATTAGCTTTTTAGAATATAATACCATTTATGTTTTTTTAATAATACAGTAATTATTACAGTTTTTTTACAGTAAAAATCACACAAGTTAACACCAATCGGAAATCCATAAAAAGAATAAAAAGACAGAATCAGGACACTGACGGACAGGAGGTTTTGGCCGGGAGTCCGAACTTATGAAAGCGCGTATTGAATAATACTGATTCACAGGGAACTTATGACAATACTCCTTAAAACCTCCGTATTCAGCTTTACAGGGTTATTTTTATTCGAAGTTTTTAATGCTATTATTTCGGCATCATTTTCGGTTACTCCGAACGCCCCAAGTCCAGGAAGACCTAAACCGTTTTTAAGGTTTTTCAAAAATTCAACGAGGGCGCCGCATGCCCCGTCAATATTTTCAGGGCGTGCCCCGGCAAGTATTTCTCCAAGCCGGGCATATTTTTTCAAGTAACATTCGTTTTTATTTTTATTAATCATCAACTCGTTTATACTCATTCTGATTGTTTCAGGAAGAACTATCCCGCATATTGCACCATGGGGAATTTTAAAAAGTGAACCTATTGATGAAGCAAATCCATGGTCGACACAAAGACCTGCATTGGCTAAAGCAATTCCCGACATAAGCGCGGCATAGGACATTTTTGTCCTTTTGTCGATATTCCCCGGGTCATTTGTGCTGACATCAATCAGCGAATCACGCGCCGCTTCAATTCCGGACAGCGCTATGGCATCAGTTAACGGGGAAGCCGACGCGGACATGTATGAGCCTATCAGCTGGCAAAGAGCATCCATACCGCTCGATGCCGTCACATTTAAAGGGCACGCCAGCGTAAGCTCAGGATCAACCAAAGCTATATTGGGTACAAAATTTTCGTGCCTTAACGAGTTTTTGAATCCATTACTGCCGACACGTCCAAGTACGGCAT
Organism: Clostridia bacterium; assembly: GCA_036563955.1. Classification (GTDB taxonomy): domain Bacteria; phylum Bacillota; class Clostridia; order DSM-8532; family DSM-8532; genus DTU069. Next base: position 8,360 of record DATCLI010000362.1, read on the forward strand.
TTTTAGTAGCTTCGCTGCCCGTGCCCGCCGTTGTCGGCACAGCAATAAAAGGAATCTTCGCTCCGTCATGTATTTTATCTTCGCCGACGCCTTCGAGGTATGTAATAACCGGTTCGTTTTTTAAAAACATTGCTGATATGGCTTTTCCGGTATCAATAACACTGCCTCCGCCGATTGCAACAACAACATCAACATTCAAGCCGCGGTATTCCGAAACAGTACTGTCTATAAGCTCAGGGGAAGGCTCATCTGCAGCCCTAACGTTTAAAACTTCTATCCGTAATTGCTTCAGCTTATTGGTTATCCATGCGTACTGCGGGGTGTTTTCAAATGACTTTCCCCCAATAACAAGAATAATGCGCCTGGCGTTTTTTACAAGCGGAAGATCTGTCAAACAACTGAATTTACCCGGGCCAAATATTATATACGGCGTCCGCGAGAATTTAAATGCAAAAATGTTCATGGATTCCTCCTCAAATTACTGCGGGTCGCTCCGCTTTCCCCGCCTATTCTTAAGTTCTCCTTTTTTTCAAAAGGATCACATCGTGAAACCATGCATCCGGCCGCTTTTTATATTTTGAAAAAAGATTAATTCCACTTAAGCATGTTAAATATAACCTGAGCTGTTTTCTGTCCGGCAAAAAACAGGTGGTTTGGATGCATTTTCCCCGGGTATCATACATAAAGCAATATAACGGCGATAAATTCAAGCGGCTCATCAGCTGCGTTTTCAATCGAATGTGACGCTCCGTTTCCTGTAAGTACAACGTCCCCAGGTTTCACAATCTTTTCTGTTCCATTGTCATTTACCCTGGCAATACCATTAAGTATATAATAAGCTTCTTCTTCGCCTTCATGCTGGTGCATGCCTATTGAGCTTCCCGGGTTCAGCGTAATTTTTGCAAACAGCCGGACTTTTCCTTTTACTTCATCCATGTTTAGAATATGCAGTATCTCAACGTTTCCGCTGCCTCCCCGCATTTTCTCCCTGATTTCCAATTTCATTTCCTCTGCTTTTTTAATCATATTTTTAACCTCCTTTATTGGTAACAAATATGGAAATGCCATTGTTAAACAAATTATTTCCCAATCCCAAATAAAATAGTAAATTTCCTTTTGTTTATCTATATTCTTAATCCATTTGTAATCTTGTTTTTTGCAAAATATGCTATACTGATTATAAGTAAATTTATGCAGAATGTAAACCTTGCATAAAGGCTTTTGCGATGTAACCTTAATAAAAATCCACTGTACAATATATAATGACAAGCTTTAATGCGTACCAGCAATATATTGTACAGCGGAACTCAAAGTAAGGCTTTTGCGATGTAACCTTAATATAAATCAGCTGTACAATATATAATGATAAGCTTTAATGCATACCAGCAATATATTGTACAGCGGTACTCAAAGTATATAACATCGCAAAATGCTAAAAATATAACATCGCAAATACCATTGCATAAGCATATTGTAATCAGCATTACGGGATCTTTAACAGAAATTATATGAATCTTACCGCTGACGAAAGGTGTGTTGAAATTGGTTGAGTCATTAATGAACATTTATCAACAGGTACGCGGCTTTGGCATGTACATAATAGTAAGCACTTTTATAGTTTTTATTATATCATTTGTTGCCAATTTGATAATCAGAAAAAAATATATCGTAATCCTTGACGATTTACTCGACTGGCGCCGCAGGAAAGAAGGAGCGTTCCACTCGGATATTCTTAACAAAATTATCGAAGACTATAAAAACACCGCCGCAGGCAGCTACAGTGAAGTAAACACACAGGCCATAATTGAGAAGAACTTCAATTTAAGACTTAGAGGCATGGCTCTGTGGGAACGTTTTATAAAAAACAGCAATGCTCTTTTGATTACGCTTGGACTTTTCGGTACTTTTGTAGGATTAACAGTTGCCGTCAGCGAGATAGCGGGTATTTTTATTAATATGAATATAACAGATATTGTTGAAAACGAGGGTATACAGGAACTGCTCAGAAACCTCGTTTCATCGCTTAAGGGCATGTCGGTGGCCTTTGTAACAAGCCTCGTCGGCGTTGGCTGTTCCATAATCCTTACAATTCTCTTAACTGTTATAAATGCGGAAGAAGTACGGGAGAACCTTATGGTTCATCTTGAAGAATACCTGGATAATACAATCTCCCTTGTGGTTGCACAGGATAAAGTAACCGAATATACAATGATGAACAACATATTAAGAGAAACGTTTATGGAGTTCGGTGACAAAATCCAGGCTGCCCTTAAGGAAACGGTTGAAAGTTTTGGACAAAAGCTTACCAATGTGGTAATGGATGTAAACGTATCAAGCCAGACACTTGACGCAACTGTTGAAAAGTTTGACAATTCGCTCGCCAATTTTGCATCAAATATGAGGGATTTGAATGAGTTCAACCTGAACATGCGGAACAATATTGAAAGAATGGACGTCAATTTTATTAAAGTGACCGAAGCCTTAACGAAAACATCCGATATTGTTGTTGAAAACTACCGCAGTATTGAAGGCTTCTCCAACAATATACGGGAAGCGGCCGATGAGATGACCTCATACAACCGGCAGCTTGTGGCCGATGTCGGGCAGCTTGTAAGCGAGGTATCCTCAACGGTTCAAACCGTGGAGAAACTTGCGGGTGCGATGGATACAAACATGCGCCAGCATACGCGCGACCTTGAGATTTACCAGGAGAACTTTACCGCGCTTATGAATAAGCTTAGCGGAGAGATAGACAAGCTTGGCAGCCACGCAGCCCGATCTTTTTCGGAAGCCCTTGCGGATAACAGCAATGAGCTTAACAGGAGGATTACGGAATCAATGGAAGAGAGTTTTAAAGGTATCATTCAGCTTCTGGAGCAATTCCGCGAAAACCAGATACATTTTGCAAAAACGATTTCTTCCCTTCCTGATCAGGTTCTTACATACAACGAGGCAGCGGCTTCAAAAATAGATCGCATGCTGGCTGAGTTTAAGGATAAAGCCGGACAATAATATATTTTATTGGATCATTGATACGATAAAGCAAGAAAGGGGGAAGTTCCCTAATGAAAGCACGAAACAGAAATTTCAGAAAGCCGCAGGAACAGGCTAATTTTTGGCCCTCTTTCACTGATGTTATGTCTACAATAGTTCTGGTGCTTTTTTTCCTTATTTTTCTTGCATATTTTCAGCAGATTTTATCCGTTTCAATCTGGAACGACAGGCTTGATAAAACCAAATCCGAACTTCTGGCAACGGAAGATCAGCTTAAACGGGCCGGAGATGAGCTTAATCTGAAAAAGCTTGAAGTATCTGAAATGGAAGATGCGATACGTATAAAGGAACAAGAAGCCGAAAAGCTTATGGCCGAGGTTGAACAGGGAAAAAGAGAATTGGCCGTATCGATTGAGAAACTGCTTGAGCAGGAAAAAATCATTGCGAACAGCAACCAGGAACTTGCCGAACTGCGTGCAAAGCTTCAGAACATCTCACTGCTCAGAGTAAATATTCTTAAAGAAGTAAAAGCTTCAATAGAAGGCGAAATAGGCACATCTACAACTCCCGACGGCGAGCCTCTTGTGGCGATCGACAATAATGCGAACCTCGTAATAAACAACATGCTTCTATTCGCAAAAGGAAGTTCGGAAATAACAATTGAAGGACAAGCTCTTTTAACCCGTTTTGCCGCGGCATTTGAAAAAATTCTTGATGATCCCGATGTTCGTGAATATATTGATTCAATTAACATTGAAGGGCATGCTGATACAGATGGTTCATACCAGATGAATTATGAACTTTCGTGTGAACGCGCAACTGCCGTTATTAAAACAATGATGGAAAAGAATAAAAACCTTGAAAATAAGTACGGTTCTTATTTTGCAGCAACCGGATTTTCCGAATTCAGGCCCATAGACTCCGGGCCGACGGAGGCTTCGAAAACGAAAAACAGACGCATTCAGATTTCAATCACAATTAAGGATTCCCACGTACAGAACATTATTAAGGAGTACCTGGACGATCCCGGCAGACTGTAATACAAAGCCGTACCGGAGGTTGAATATGCTGGACAAAAAGTTACAGCTTGATATACGCATTGTTAAATTCCAGGATCTAATCGGCCGGAAACCTGATAAACCCTTCGGGTATTACGGGATTGGTATCCAATATATGCTGTCCGGTAACCCTAATATGGCTGACAGGATGTTCACGCAGGCTTTAAATATAAAACCCGGATATATGCCCGCGGTACTTGGAAAGCTTGAAATTCTTCTAACGGAAAAAAAACTGGTTTCGGCTGCGAGGTTTTATCAAAAAAACAGAGATCTGTTCCGCAGGAAAAAGATTAATATAACACGGGCTCAGAGAATAACGGGCAGCCTGTATCTTGGAAAGTTTTTTTACCATTATTTGAAAACAATAAAATCTATATTTGTTTTTAATGAGACAATCGGAGTTCTCTGGAAAATGTTTAGCACAGATAGCGCTAACCCTGTTGTCAATCTTCTGCTTGCAATGTTCTTCCTGAAAGAAGGCAAGAAAAACGAACAGGCGCCGGTTTTGTATAACCTGTGTGTTAATATGGAAGGTATTCCGGATAAATTAAGGTGGGATCTTGTTAAGACCTTGGCAAAAGAAAAGCCTGATATCCTTGAAAACGAAAAAATAGCCTCTTTATTTTCAACTGTTCCGGAAGGCGCTTTGGGAAACCCTTATTCAAGCTTTATCCTTAAACAGTTTATTTTACTTGGTGATATAGATAGAATTGACCGCGCTTTTTCCGAATTTAATAAAAGGCATTCCTCTCCGGATTCAAAAACAATGTGGCTGTATATCGACTTTTGCCGGAAAAATGATATCTGGAATTCAACTGTGTTTAACTGCTGTCAGAAACTTATTGACTCCGGCTGGATTGACAAAATCGTAGCCGAAGTTATAATTGGATTGAAAAACAAAAAAATAACCGAACATACCCGCAGTATGGACAAAATTCTTTCCATATACGGGTATTTATAATGTTTTTCAGCTGTTTTAACATAATTTACTCTTTTGAAAGGGGAGCATTTATAAATGCCGGCTGATGAAATAGGAATAAAAATTTTTTCAGGCAGCTCAAGTATTAATTTTGCAAAAAAAATGTGCGAATATCTGGGCACTGAAGTCGGTCAATCGAAAACCATTATATTTTCGGAAGGGAACACTTTTGTCCAGATACTTGAGAAAGTAAGGGACAAAGATGTTTATATTGTTCAAACCATTGGCCTCCGCCCTAATGACGATTTTATGGAATTATTATTCTTAATTGACGCTTTTAAAAGGGCCAGCGCGGCTTCCGTTACTGCAATCATTCCATATTTCAGCTACGCAAAGGG
>DATCLI010000363.1:0-3002 GCA_036563955.1 Clostridia bacterium
TATTCCTTATAACCCGGCGCAAGCGGTCCGTATGCGACTTTCCCATTGTCGTCTATATACCAGCCTGCGTTAAAGCCCAATGCGCCGCATACAAAGTCTCCGTCAAGACCGCCGGCGGCGGTATAAGGTGCGGTCGATCCTTTCCTGTCTTTGAATGCCCTTAAAACTTCCTCATATTCATCAACCGTAGTCGGAAGAGAGAGGTTCAGATCTTTCAGCCAATCCCCTCTAAACAGCGGCCCGTAGTATACGGTATTCAGGTCGTCTCCCCTGAAACACGCAAAGCTGTATAACGCGCCGCTGTCGGTTCTTACCTGCCTGTCTTTTATGGGATCCGATTTTAAAACATTAAGATAATCGGGCGCATATTTCTCGATAAGGTCATTTAGTTTAAGAATAACATTATCCTGCATTGCTTTTTCAGGTCCGCCGGGATACCATGCTCCCCATAAGGCGTCTATTACATCCGGCAATTCTCCTGAAGCTATGAGCAAATTCAATGATTGCTGTTCCTGGCCCTGGGTTGGATGAATCCATTCAATCTCAACGCCGGTTTTCCTTGACAATTCTTTACCAAAGTCAGTATCTGCAAGACTTGCTGCCGAAGGCGATACTTTCATATCCAGTTTTGTCCAATAAGTCAGCTTGCCGCCGCCCTTAATCGGATAAGCCGCACCGCTTCCGGCTTCAGCGGCGCCTGACTCTTCAGAAGTGCCCGCTGCAGTTCCTTCAGCCGGCGGTGTTTCTGAAATCTTGTCCGCGCATCCCAGCATGGAAGCGGCAATTAATACGATGCAAACAATTCCGGTAATAACCTTGATGAATTGATTTCTCATAAGTTATAACCCCCTTAATTAATTATAATTTATTTTTTATCGTTTATCAGCATTAACCTGCCGACAGACAATAAACATCTTAAGTTGTCAGCCTTTCACGGCCCCAATCATGACACCTTTTACAAAATACTTCTGCAGAAACGGATACACAAAAAGTACAGGCAATGTGGCAACGATTATTATCGCGTACCTGATCGTCTCCGAAATTGCCAGCTTATCTCCCGTATCTCCGCCTGTGCCGGCTAACATGCTGGTCGTATCATTATTGATTAAAATCTCTCTCAATATCAATTGAAGCGGATACTTCGTCCTCGACTTAAGGTAAATCATTGCGTTAAACCAGCCGTTCCAGTGTCCTACGGCATAATACAGGATTAATACGGCTGCAGTGGGCATGACTAACGGTATTAATATTCTAAACAAAACAATAAAATGGTTTGCGCCGTCTATCCTGGCAGATTCTTCCAAACTGTCCGGTATCGTTAAAAACGCGGTTCTCATAATAATCATATTGTAAGTGCTTATCGCCCCCGGCAATATTAAAGCCCATATTGTATCATAAAGCCCTAACTGCTTAATATTCAGATAATTCGGAATAAGACCGCCGTTGAAATACATCGTTATAACAATAAGAACCATTATCAGCTTGTTCCACATCACGTTTTTTCTTGAAACGGAATAAGCTGCAATTGCCGTAAGCAATATATTAACAGACACTCCGACTGCTACTAATGTTATTGTATTTACATACCCGCTGAGCAATAAAGGATTTTTAAACACCATCCGGTACGCCGCCGCAGAAAAGCCAAGCGGACGGAGCAGCACGCCCTGGTGCCTCATTAACTCGACACCGTCGCTGAATGACGCAAACAGCACATGCAGCAAAGGGTATAATGTCACAATGATAACTAAAATCATAAATAACGAATTGAATAACTGAAAGATTTTTTCCCCGATGCTTCCTTTTGAGATCATTGCCATTCCCCTTTACCACAAGCTCATTTCGTTGTATTTTTTACTCAATTTATTCGCGCAAACCAGCAGAATAAAATTTACCAGGGAGTTAAAAAGCCCTACCGCCGTACTGTATTCAAATCTGAACTCCTGAAGCCCTTTCCTGTAAACAAAGGAAGATATGACATCCGATGTTTCGTATATGGAAGGATTATACAGAAGTATAATTTTCTCAAACCCGAGGTTCATTATATTCCCTATTCTGAGGATCAATAAAATGATAATGGTTGGCATAATGCCGGGCAGAGAAATATGAATTGTCTGCTTCCACTTATTGCATCCGTCAATTTTCGCAGCCTCGTACAGCTCTTGATCAATACCTGCCAGGGAAGCTAAAAATATAATCGATCCCCAGCCAAATCCCTGCCATATGTCGGATGCCACATACACCGGTACAAAATAGCCCGGGATGCTCAGCATGGTTTTTCTTTCTCCGCCGAACAGCGCAATAATATCGTTTATTGCCCCCGTATCCCTGGTAAATTCAATAATCATACCGCAGACAACGACTGTTGATAAAAAGTGAGGAAGATACGAAATAGTCTGTACTGTGCGTGCGAAATATTTATTTTTTATCTCATTTATCAAAAGGGCAAATATTATTGGCACGGGAAAACCGAATATTAAATTTGTCACATTTATAATTACAGTGTTCCTGACGGTCCGTACAAAAAAAACGCTTGTTACAAAATCAATGAAATGTTCAAGCCCGACCCATCTGCTTCCAAGTATCCCAAGGTTCGGGCTGTAGTCTTTGAAGGCTAATATTACGCCGTACATCGGTTTATAATGAAATAAAATATAAAACAGCAGCACCGGGACGAGCATCAGGTAAAGAGACTTGTTTAACCTGAAATCTTTTATAACACGATCAGAAAAACTATTTCTTTTCCTACTATCATAAAGCTTTTTTGCTTTAATAAACATATTACGCCCCTCTCCGCAGCAGAGTTAAAATCGTTAAAATAATTTTGTTTTGTTTTTGGGATTTTAAGTATGTTCCGTAATCATAAGTCTATAAAGGTTTTATTATTTTAGCCATAGACAAAACATAAGAAAAAGGGACAAATTCACAGATATTAGATTTTGTCCCTTCGCAATGAGAAACCTTTAATTAAATAATTAAATAATCAAAATGGCAGGCCTTACCCC
>DATCLI010000364.1:0-6792 GCA_036563955.1 Clostridia bacterium
AACGGGGAAAGATATGAGCTTTACCCGAACGATTCCGTTCATATATCTTCTACTTCGTCTCACAATTGGGAAAATAATACGAACAAAATCGTGAAAATTATTATGGTCAGCATACCAAACAGATTTAAAAAAGAAGAACCATCAGGATCATAATTCAAAATCCAAATAAACAAGGGGCATATGCTGCTGCGCTCCGTAAACATCGGTTTCACCGGGATCACCTGAACAAAGCGGCCTTTCTATCGTTATTTTTATAGCTTTCGCGGGTTTGAATTCGACTATATTTATAATCTTTTCTTCCGGTATTCCGTATAAGCCCGATATGAGCTTTTTATTTATAACCTTGGCGCTGCAGACCTTTTCAAACGTATCCCACTGCTTAAAAATTATATCGAACGTCAGTTCATACGGCCCTGCGTTTTTGCTTCTTATCACACTGGCGACATCAATTAGTTTCACTTCTCACACCTCCGGTGAATTCATAAAGTCTATTTTAAACAACTCATTCGGGTCATCCGTTTCAATGAGGTGATAAACGCTGAAGGCATATACCTCTCCGCCCTTAAAATCCGATGGCGAATACGGGAAGGCAAGGTTGCCGGCGGTAGAAATTCTGCCATCATAACCATAATGAAGCATCGTCGATCTGGCAAAGCTGCAAATAGTATTTGCCGTTGCCTGATCTTCAGCTACGGCCTCAATAATAATGCCAAGCTCATGGGACGATGTTTCCTTTACAGGTTCGAGAGCGCCCATTACGCCGTTTTTTCCGTAAATTTTAAAATCAAGCCTGTATTTGTTTTCAAGCTCTTTAAAATTATCTTCGACTCCGGATCTGACTGCCTGCAGAATTTCATCTATTTTTTCAATAAATATCGGATCCCGCGCACCCGCTATCGATATGGTCCTGTATCCTATTTTCTTTACGCCCTCAAGCTTGATAGAATACTTTTCAGACTTGATGAATCTGCTGCCGGACACCTTTACGGCCCTGTCGGTAAGCTGCTCAAACTTCGTCCCTGTAAGATCGAGAACCCCGCCCGGGCCCGGCAGTATGTACGGATTTGTTTTTTCATAAAGGGTATGCGCGGCTACCGAAAGAGTCGTACATTTTCTTACCGGGTTCAACGCTTCCACAATAAAATGATCGCGGCGCAAGGTGCCTATCATGCAGTCGCTGCCGCTCCCCGGCGCCGCCGCTATGCATGCGCATTCAAGTATTTTTCCCATATGGACGGCAAGCCCTGCGTCAAAGCCTTCCTTTACCGCGGCTGCCGCAAAAACTGCAGGATCATAGGCTCTTCCTGCAGCAATCACCCGGGCGCCCGCATCAAGCGCTTTTATAAACGGCTCAACCCCCATCTGCCCGACAATTCTCGCTGTTTTGTTAAGCTCCTCTTTTGTTAGCGGCGGGGCGGGATGAAGCGGCATTACCTTTCCCTTTTTAAGCCTGTCGGATACAAGCTCCTTCGATATTTCGGCGTGTATGGCCGCGATTTTGAAGTTTAACCCTTCTTCAAAAGCAATCTCACGTATTATATCTACCGTCCACTGAAGATGGGGTTCTCCGCCGCTTCCTCCGGCCGTGCCTATTATAACGGGTATGCCTTCTTTTACCGCGGCGGCTATCATTATTTCAAGATCCCTTTTTACAGCGTTCCTGTCGGTAAACGATACTCCTGCTCCGAGGTAATACGGCCCCGGATCGGTTGATCCCGCGTCCACGGCAATTACATGCGGCTTTCTTTTCATCCCTTCTTCAAAGGATTTAACCGGAAAGCCGTATCCAAGTATTGCGGTCGGTGACAAAACCCTCAATTCATCCATTATTTATCGCCCCTGTCTGACTTTTTTTCTGAAAGCGAGTATTCTTTTCATTTCGTTATAAACGATCATATAACCTTCATCAACGCCCATACCAGGTTTTGCAAGGATCTGATCCGGCTTTACGGCCATCGCTATATGCGTGCAGATCTGCGCGGAGCGGTCCGTTTCATTGCATGTGCCGCCCTGGTATACGCCAATCCCTTTGCTTTTGCAGTAAAGGGCCGCTTCCGCAGTATTATTTATACCGCCGAGATCGGGGGTTTTTATCTGGATCATGTGACCCGCCCTGTTATCTGCGAAATATTTGATGTCTTCAAGCGTATTGCACCATTCATCCGCGACGATCTGAAGCTTTAAGCCTTCATTGTCAACCATTTCGGTAAGCTCCTTCAAAGCAAGCATCTGGCGTTCCCGAGCCTCCATGTCTACCGGGCCTTCGATTCGAATCAAAAAAGGATCTGCTTCATTTTGAAGTTTTACGATGTATTCAAATATCCTTTTCAGGTTCCGTTCAAACGCAATTCCGATTGTGCCGTATACGTCCAGGTGAAGAACGGGATTATATGTTTCGTATGGCCTCAGTTGTATAATTCTATTTTTCAGCCACCGTATATATTCGATAAGGAGCTCGCCGTGCCTTCCAAGCTTTGTTTCGACATTGTTGATAAGGCCGTGGGGCAGGACCTGCACCCCTTTTAATATCATTTTGTCGGCATTTTCATAACGGCTGTCGCCCGACTGCGTAAATATGGGTATTTCCGTGTCCGAAACGTCGGTACCGTATTCGTCTGCGACGATTTCGGCCATCAGCATTTTGGCGCTCTTCGCGGCAGCATTCAGAATTGCCTGTGAAACACCATAGCGCATCGCGGTATGAAGTCTCTTTCCCGTTTTTCCGTCCGTCATTTGGTCGATTTCTTCAGATAGAGCCCTGAAACTGCTTACCTCCCTGCCAATAAGCATTGGGGCTATACGGTTCTCTATTATAGGTATGAAATCATCCGCAAGAAAAAGCGGGTCCCTGCCGCCGGCGCCCGAATACTGTACTGCCGCGCAGTCCCCGTACGCTATCTGCCCGTCATCAAGAAGCAGCATAACGGAAATTGATTCTCCGGCCTGCCTTACCGCCGAAAAACCCTCCGTGACAGGCTCTCCCCTGTACGCTGCGCCGTCCTGGATCGCTCCCGCTTTAATAGCTCTCTGGTCATCAAAGAAAAAACCCGTCCTGCCGCTTGAACATATTACCTGCCTGATTTTCATACGATTCACATCCCATATACTACTTTGGCCTGCCGACAAGCCTTCCCTTGCTTATCGCATAAATATCGTCTATTACCATTTGGTAGCTTACTGCCCTCTTTTCGTACTTCGATCGCTGTTCCATCTTTTTTTTATGGAACGCTGTTATATCTTCAATAAACGGAAGATTGCCGTGATCGAGGAACCGGACCGCTCCCTCGTTATCCCTTGCGGGAATAGCCTTGCCTAAATTGTATTGGCTCGGCGCAAACGGAATATCTATTATACCGGCTTCGAAAGCCCTTATCGTTCCGATTGCAACATCCCCGTCACCGAGCTCAATAATCCTGTCTACTATGCTCCGTGTTTCAGTCAAAATAAGGTTTGTTTCCATTTCCATTTCTGCGGTCATCGGCAAAACCTGATCCTTAAGCATCGCAACCATCTGTTTTGTAGCCTTAAGCCCGGCCGCGTTCGCTTCTTTCGTCGGTATTCCGAGGGCTTCATGAATTGATTTGACAATAACTTTCGTCGCGCCGGACAATACCGCGGCGGCCGCTCCCCAGGAAATCACCGCGTAAGCCTTGGATTCATCCTGTGGGAATCCGCCCATCCACTGATGGAAAACGGTAGTTATTGTTATGTCTTCATACCCGGCTTTTTTCAGGTATTCGTCAGTTAAGTGCTCAAGCGTCTTTATCGCGGCGGCGTCCTGTATCAGGTTGCCGCACTGCCCATAGCCGACGGTAATGTTTTTAACCCCCTGCTCCGCCGCAAGAAGGCTTTCGACGATCGCTACCGTATGTGAAATGCACGGCGGCACGAGTGTCCCGGTAAGAGGTCCGAACGGCTCACGGTTAATTGATACGCCCGCCTGTTCATACGTACCTATAAGCCTGTCCACATACTGCCAGTCATAAATGGTTTTTTCGAGCGGATTATTTTTCGCGTACGGTATATTATATGAGATACCCCCGCCTTCGAAAGAAGTAAAGCCGCCGGCAATCGCAATTTCCGCGAGAAGCCTTGCATCAGGCGTTCCGTGCCTTACCTGCACGGGAACCTTCAGTGCTTCGATTATTCTTCTGCATGCATTCACTCCATGGTTAACCGCCGGAAACCCGTTAAGCATCGATCTATTATTCTTTATGCTTTCTTCAATTCCCTTTTCCGCTTCATTATACCGGTTGTGCCTTGTATAGCTGTCTATCGTTGTCGGCAGCAAATCCGCTTCCCCGTGATCCTGCAGGTAACGAAGAAGCTCAATGTTTTCATCCACCAATGCAACTCCCGCTCTTGGCTGTATAAGTGTATCTCCCATCTTTTTTGCCCTAATCAGCTTTTTTGAGAATATTTTTCTTTCGGGCATCGCCTTATGATATTCAACGGCCTCTTCAAAATTCACATCTTTTCCCGTAGGCCACTGATCCAGTACCTCCGACCGTATTTTTGAAAAAACATCGTCCGACAGCATCCTGTTTTTCAGTTCCATCGTATCATCTCCAGCTCTTTCTTCATGATTGCCAAAGCAATATCGGGATATTTCACACTTAATAAGCCCATTGACGACAGTATGTATTTGCGATCGAGCATCATTTTCGCCTTAACAGGCTTTAATATTTCCGGATTGTTTTTATCACGCAGCGCTTCCGATAATATCGCCTCCGGGTTTTCGCCGTTAATAACGGGACCGCCCGTCCCGATTATAGTTTCAACGCTGCCGAGGTCCTTGCCGGTCTGTATGAATACCTCCCCGGATATCGTAAATGCTGTGCTGATCCTGCCGGCATGACGTTCGACGGCGAGCTTTACCGCCAAAGAAGCAAGCGTGTTATCAATATGGCCTATTACTACATCATCCGAAGCAAGCAGGCCCGGTTTTCTGCTTATCATATCAATTAACCGAAAAGCTTCTTCGGAAGAAATGCGAGCCCTTGCGGCGATTTCATCTATCCCTGCCGCTTCCGCAAGCGACGCGGCGCTGTAACGGACTCCAAGGTCCCCTTCCACGGTCCTTTTTTCATAGGGTTCCGGAATTCCTTTCATTATAACTGCTGAAATCTGCGGGCGGCCGTCGGTAATCGAATAAACATCCGTTGTAGCTCCGCCAACGTCGATAACCAGCAAATCATTTAATCCCTTTTCATTTTTTATGCCAGTGGAAAGCAGAACCGCGGCCTTCAGCACCGCAGCCGGGGTCGGCATCAGTATTCCCGCCGTCAGTTCCTGTACCTTTGCCAGCCCTTTCGCTTCTATTATTCTTTCAAGGAATATCTGCCTTATCATCTCCTGTGCCGGTGAAATATTAAGAACGTTGAATTCGGGCATAACATTTTCGCAGATTCTTGCATCCTTACCGCCGGCAGTCAGTACTGCGGCAGCATCTTCCGCAGCCGTCTTGTTGCAGGCTATAACAACGGGGAAATTACATTTTATCGACGCTATTTTTTTTGCATTATTAAGCACCGTTGTTTTATTTCCTCCGTCCGTTCCGCCGGAGAGCAAAACAATATCCGGTCTTAACGAATTAATTTCCGCCGCTTCTTTATCTGTTAACTCATAGGAATATGTTTTGAGAACCCTCGCGCCGGCGCTAAGTGCGGCCATTTTAGCAGCTTCGGCGGTTAAAACCGGTACAAGCCCTGCCGCAACCATCCTAAGACCGCCTGCCGCACTGCTGCACGCGTATTTTTCGCAGTAATCATTTGTCCCGGTAATATTCCGGAGCTTATTGAGCGCACTGCGAAGCCCTTCGTTTACGTCGGTTTCCACCGTTGTAAAAGATCTTGCCGTCCCAACAATACACTGTCTTTCTATATCAACTGCGGCAACTTTTGTATAAGTACTGCCTATGTCAATCAAAAGAACAGGTTCCACCTTATTCTAACCCCAAATCCTTTATAAGATCCGCTATCGCCACATCAGGCATCGTTCCCGGTGGATAAACCCTATTGAAGCCCATTTTGCGGAACCGTTTTTTAACTTCGTCAAAAGGCGCTTTGCCCACAACCAGATTTCCGCCTATATAAAGCGGAATCTTTTCAAGCCCCGCTTCATCGCATTTTTCCCTTAAACCCCTGCAGTCAATTTCGGCGTGCCCGTAAAGGGATGATACAACTATTGCGTCGGCGGCTGTTTCAATTGCCGCATTTATGTATTCTTCCTGTGAGACCATAACGCCGAGGTTCACTACATTAAAGCCCGCTTCGGTAAAAGCGCGCTCTAGTATTTTATTGCCTACGGAATGGACATCAGCACCGATAACTCCCATGACCAGTGTCTTTTTACCCATAAATCCATCGACCCCAAGTTCTTCAATTGATACATTTTCCCTTTGCCGTATTTCAGCCGCGCTTTCGGAACCTTCTGTCAAAACGACTCATGCTCGGTTCTTGCAATTATTTCATCCTGGAGATCCGTATTCAGGTTGCAGAAATAGTCGCTGTAGCCGGCCACCCTCACAATAAGGTTCCTGTGCTTTTCGGGATTTTTCTTCGCATCAATCAACGTTTCCCTGTCTACCACATTAAATTGGATATGATGCCCATCGAGCCTGAAATATGTACGTATAAGGTTCATAACCGCTGCTATCCCGTTTTCGTCCCGCAAAAGTCCCGGCGTAAACTTCATATTGAGAAGCGTGCCGCCGGTCCTAAGATGATCCATTTTAGAGGCCGATTTTATCACCGCGGTTGGGCCTTCACGGTCCGCTCCCTGTACAGGCGA